>NZ_JAWPOL010000120.1:0-1641 GCF_033391095.1 Vibrio sp. Vb0667
AGAATCGACCGCACACACCTCTTGCTCCGGTGTATGATCCGGATGACACCAAGATAGGTCTTGAGCGAAGTAACCGATCTTAAGACCTTGTGCAAACGTCATTTCACCAGAGAGTGGAAGCATCTCCCCCATTAGCGTTTTGAGCAATGTCGACTTCCCTACGCCATTAAAGCCCTCAATCACCAACTTGTCTCCTCGCGCGATAGTGATATCAATCGGTGACAGTAAAGGCGTTTGATAGCCAATGCTCAACGCCTCGGCACTAACAACACTTTGATGTCCAATAGGCGCATAAGAAAAATCAAATTCAGTCACGGCATCTGTTTTATGCAACTGAACCCTTTCAATTTTATACAATTGCTTCTTACGTCCCTTCGCAATGCTCGCATTCACACCTGCGCCATTTTTCGCAATAAACTGTTCCAGTTTCTTAATCTCAGCTTGCTGTGCGTGGTACTCTTTTTCCAACAGCGAATTGTTGTGTCGCTTTTGCGCCATTGCTTTGTGGTATGAGCCGGTGTATTTCTGGATTTTTTGATAGTCGATATCACAGATGCAGGTAGTAACCGCATTCAGGAAACTCACATCATGAGACACCAATAGTACGGTTCCTACATAAGCATTGAGATAATTCTTCAACCACTCAATATGAGTTGCATCAAGATAGTTAGTCGGCTCATCTAACAATAAGACGTCTGGTTCACGCAACAATAAGCGCGCTAATAAAACCTTATGGCGTTGCCCACCACTTAACGCACTCATTAGAGTATCCAGTCCCAACTGCTGTATACCAAGCCCTGCGGATACACTTTCAATTTGGGCATGTAAGGCGTAAAAGCCTTGGGCTTCCAATTCCGTTTGTAACTTAGCAACTCGGCGAAGCAAAGAAGGCGATGCAGATTCAGCCATCTCTTGATACAAAGAAAATAATTCACGTTCAGCTTCAAACAACTCATTAAATGCCGATTGTAAACATTCTCTAATCGTCTGAGTTTTATCTACCACAAGATGTTGATCAAGATAGCCAATCTCTAAGTTTGGCTGCCAATGAATATCTCCCTCATCGGCAGAAATTTCACCAACAAGCAACTTTAACAACGTACTTTTTCCTACTCCGTTTGCACCGGTGATTCCTACATGCTCTCCAGCATGAATAGTAAAGTGGGAATGGCTATATAGGTGATGATCAACAACCTGATAGGACATATTTTTAACGTGTAACACACTCATGTTTTTTACCAAATAAAAAGGGCCGGTACTTACATACCGGCCCCTATTTCAACTATGGGTAACTTCATATCTGATTTCAAACTTCAGATACAAAAAAGCCGGTGATGATGTATCACCGGCGGTCTCTTGTCTTTACTCAGATGTAATACAACCTACGCATTTTCCAGCTTAGCTGTGCACGTATTTCCACATCTGATGAAGATAATTTATGACTCCGAGCAACACTTCATCGCGTTTTTTGCACGGAGTTCAGCCTTCTTACGAAGTTTTTAAACAAGAGATATAACATGAATTTTTTGTCTCAAAAATATACAGGTAATAGCCTACACCCGCACGAAACAAAGTGCTATAAAAATTTCACTCAAACAGCTCAAAAGCTAACACACAGATTAGCTGAATCGATAAACCATT
>NZ_JAWPOL010000121.1:0-1636 GCF_033391095.1 Vibrio sp. Vb0667
CAAGATATAACTGCCTGAAGCGGTTTTTACTCGGCCCGAATCAGCCAATGTTCTGACTTGTTCTAAAATCGCAAGCTCATCTTTCAAAACGGCATTTGGATGCGTTCTTGGTGTCAACATCCCATCATCTTGATACAGGCGATCGGCAAACGCCTCAAACAACAATGGCACATCATAATCGTCCGCGATTTCTAAATATTTTTCGTTCTCTTGCGATGCAAGGATCATCAACGGTACTTTAAACAGTGCGGCTGCTTTAACGACCGCTCGAAAAACCGCATCGCTTTTCATCATATCGTTGTAAAGGGCACCATGAGGCTTGATATAACCGATATCGGTATACTGCGCACGGCACAATGCCTGCAACGCACCTACTTGATAGATCACCATGTTAGTAATTTCATCGCTGCTCATACTGAGGCTGCGTCGACCAAAACCTTGTAAGTCGGGATAACCGGGATGCGCACCAATATCAACATCGTGAAGATTCGCTAAGGTAATCGTGTCGTGCATCACGTTAGGATCGGAAGCGTGAAAGCCACAAGCAATGTTCGCCATATCGACATGAGGCATCACGCTATCGTCAGCGCCCATCTTCCAAGAACCAAAGCTCTCGCCCATATCGCAATTTAATGTCAGTTGCTGTTTATTCAATGTCATATATTTATAGTTACCTTAGCAATCACATCACGATGCAGGAAAAACCTTTTATCTTCAGTGACTCAGTTCATTCTTCAAACAACCAGAATGAGATTTTTACTTAGAACTCGAGCTGAGAAAGATCATTAGAGTCCAGCACGTCGTTATCGTTCTTTGATTTGTTCCGAATTTTAAGGTAATTCGGTCCTTTTCAATCCAATTTTTGAGAATTTAACGTTATTTTGCTTTGCCGTCATGTTAGTCTTACGGCTTCTATTGGGTGATAGCTTGCATAACAACTCTTTTGTCTTCTAGTTGTTGTTGTGCGACAGGAATATATATGTCATTACGAGCAAAGCTTATCTGGCCGATTCTGGTTTTTATTACGGCGATCTTTGTTGCTTCAAAAGGTTATACCTCGTACACCGCATACCAATCGTCAAAACATGAGTTGGTTGAGCAAACTCGCAAGTTAATCAATAACGTGTCTTATTCAATTAAAGATGCGCTCACAACAAAGAACAAGCGAAAAGCACAAACTATTCTGGCCGATCTTCTAGAACAGCCCAACGTTTCTAGAGTGAAATTGTATGATAGGGCCAATGAACCTTTTGTTGTGCTTGAAGGGAGTGGGGAGTCTGCTCCCGTTCCTAATCAAAATGAAAGAAGTAAGCTCGATGCATTAGGGTATGCGTTGTCCGCCAAGTTTTTGTACGTACTTGAGCCTATCATCCATGAAGGGCATGTGATTGGCTCAATTCGAGTGACGTTGTCACACATTCCAATTATGAATGCGCAACATTCATTCTTGAAAGATGCCGGCGTACTTCTGCTGATATTGGCGGCTGGTGGCATTATTTTCTACATTACCATTGATCGTATCATTCTAAGACCGTTGCTCGATCTCAACGGTGCAATTCAAGATGTTACTTTTGGTAATGCCTCTCACGTACAAATTCGTCATCATTCTAAAGACGAACTGGGCGAAGTTATTCAC
>NZ_JAWPOL010000122.1:0-1635 GCF_033391095.1 Vibrio sp. Vb0667
CATTTGGATCGCCACACATCGCAATCGGCGTTAAGTTACATGTGTAAGCAATCGCCGCGCTTCGTCCCGCAACGGCACTGGCCGAAACGTTCTTAACAATCCCAAATACAGCACTCAGATACTGAGAAATCCCCATGTCAGTTACCGCGACGCGAACATAAATATCGTACTCGCCTGTCGGTGGCGTAAAGCTCGCCGCATTTACAAATGTCTGCATGTCGTGCGAGAACGTCACGGATGTGTTGCCGTCGGTAAACGATAGTTCAGTATTACCTGATTCCGATGCGATGCTGCTTAGCGTTGCGAAAACAGCAGCTTCAGATTGATCAACATCTTCCGTTTTATCTGCAACCACAGCCCCGGCGAGTGCCGCCGTATCAACCGCATGCTGTATGGGGGTTTTGTTGAGTACTTGATGGTTTAAATCAATACCGAACGCAGCGACGCCTAACAGAATCAGTAGAACCATACTGATGAGCACCAAGGTGATCCCTTTCTGGGTTCGCCTTGTTGCTGTCTGCATTTTCCTTCGCATAGCCCCTCCTATAAGTGAACGAATCACTTATTTTTCTTTGGCTACCCCGTTATTGTTGTATACCTCTAAGCTGACCTGCGTGCGCTCACCGCTTCCTTCTGGTAGATAACCTAGGTTTTCATACCATGCTTCCGGATTTAGCGTTTGTTCTGCGCGCAATTGGCTTACCGAGATTCCAAGATCAGGGTCATTCGCACAGCCAAACAAGCCGAATGATGTGAAACAAATGGTCATGATCATTATGCTTTTCATCTTGCTCTCCATTTATAGACCGTGCCCAAACTCGCCCTCAGAGCCACCCTCTGGCGAACCGTACTGATTAAAATTATTGTTTGTATCTTCTTCTCTGCTGTCATTGAGTTGATAGCGGTCGAAATCGAGTTTCGCGCCTTTACCCAACAGATAGAACTCCACATCGTTTGGAGCTACGAACCCATCGGTCGGCAGAGTTACTCTGCGTCTATCGATTGGCGTCGCTAATCGTGGTGTTACCAAAATCACCAGCTCGGTTTCACCAGATGTAAACTCTTCACTCTTAAACAAGCGTCCAAGTACTGGAAGGTCACTGGCTCCCGGAATACCATCCGCAACGTTACGCGCGTTTTCACTCAACAAACCTGCGATACCGATCGTTTGTCCGTCCGCTAATTCGATTGTGGTTCCCGCGCTACGCTTAGTGATTGGCGGAATAAAGAACGTTGCGTTGACTTCGTTCGGATTAAACGTCAGCACACCAGAGTTAGAAATTTCACTCACGTTGACATTGAGTTTCAGGTTGATTCTCTTATCACTGAGAATGAAAGGTACAAAGTCCAGTTGAACACCGTACTCTTTGTAGTCGATGGTAATGCCATCTTCATTCGGTACAGGAATTGGGAATTCACCACCCGCAACAAATTCCGCTTGAGTACCACTTAGTGCAGTAAGACTTGGCTCTGCCAACACTTTAGCCACACCGTTTTGCTTCGCGACATCCAGAGCAAACGTAAACAAAGTATTGCTATCAATGAACGATCCCAAGAAGCCGAAATCTTCCACTGTTGGCACATTTAAAATCGGGCCAATGTTGTCGATACCGCCACCCGCGGTTGTCGCACCCC
>NZ_JAWPOL010000123.1:0-1633 GCF_033391095.1 Vibrio sp. Vb0667
TAGAAAGCATGCATGACCTTGACCCGAAAAATAAGCAGCTCACTCAACGCATAGAGAATATGAAGCAGCAAATCGGACAGCTAAAAGAAAACGGTCCGACTGGTGAAAGTACCTCTTTCAAAATGCCAAGCAGCGATAAGCAAGCCATCGTGATGCTTAAGCTGGTTAAGCGCCTGCGTGACACCGTTCGAAACGAGCACAACAAAGGCCGATTAGACACCCAGACTTACGTAACCGAAAATGCGCGTTTGGAAACGATGCAAATTCGCATCAACATCGAAAACGTGATTAAGCGAGCGAACGATTCCATTGCTCGCGGCCAACCGGGTACTGCGTTACAACTGCTTCGCAAAGGCATCGATGCGCTGAGTACAAAAAGCGATCCGTACTCCATCCAAGCAAAACAAAAGCTTGAAGAGATGCTTGGCGACTTAGACAAAAAACGCCAAGACAAAAGCGATGCAGAAATGCAGCAAATGGCAGACAAAGAGCGTGACAACGACATGGAAGCACTCTTCGGCGAGAAGAAAAAGTGGTAATATCCCCACCAGCTTTTCGCCCTATCCGATTAAAGGCTGCGTTTGCAGCCTTTTTTCTATCCAGATTTCCGTTTTACTCATGCTCTGGATGAACCAAATTTGAACGTAACGTACTAAAAATAAAATGATTAATCTCGACGCCTATCAAGATCTTCTTGCTCCTATCAATCAATTTCTGCAATGCAGCACACCCAACGAATGGGTTGAAGAAGCAAAGAAACCAGAAAACTTGCAAACCATTTTATTGGATCACTTACTGTGCGAGCTGAAAGCAGGTCAGTCAGCCATGTTCTTGATCCGCAAATACGCAGTAGATAAAGACAGTTCACATGCCTTACTTGACTGGTTCAAACCATATGAAGATTTCGCTTACCGAAAAATCGGCTCATTAGAGACATTAAAAGGTAAGAGCAATATTTCGAAAGCCATCATGGCAAAATCGGATTCGCCGTATAGCCAAGATCTGATCGATAAAATGGTTCTCTTGATCAAAGAAGAATTACATCACTTCTATCAAGTACTGGAAATCATGGAGAGCCGTGGCGTGGAATACAAAAACATTCCCGCAAGCCGCTACGCAAAAACGCTGATTTCACACATGAAGACTCATGAGCCCGAGACGCTTATCGATAAGCTCATTATCGGCGCTTACATCGAAGCTCGCTCATGTGAACGTTTCGCCAAACTTGCGCCGCACATGGATGAAGACATTGCGAAGTTTTATGTTTCCCTACTCCGCTCTGAAGCACGTCATTATCAAGACTACCTTGTACTGGCTGAGCAGATTGCAGGCAAAGATATCAGCGAGCGTATTGCATACTTCGGCCGTATCGAAGCTGAGCTGATTTCAACCCCCGACGAAGACTTCAAGTTCCACAGTGGCATACCTGCTTAGCCGTGCTAAACCGTCACTAAAAAGCCAGATGTGAGTCTGGCTTTTTAGTTTTAAATCTCACCATTTCAACCTACCTCTCCGTCTGTATAAACCGCGCCTGTAACTTCATTTTGTTTACAACTCAGTTAGAACCAAGGTCACAAATAGCGAACTATTTTCATCGAACCATAAGCTGTCATCCATCTTTAACGCTCGAGTA
>NZ_JAWPOL010000124.1:0-1632 GCF_033391095.1 Vibrio sp. Vb0667
TTAGCTTGGGATTATAAAAGTTATATGAACACAAATCGTGAACATGAGTGTGATGTATTAGTGGTAGGGAGTGGCGCTGCGGGCTTGTCGTTGGCTTTACGTGTCGCAAACCACTGTAAAGTAATGGTACTCAGCAAAGGACCGCGCAGCGAAGGGGCAACTTACTACGCTCAAGGCGGTATCGCCGCTGTGTTCGATGAATCCGACACCATTGAGTCGCACGTTGAAGATACCCAAATTGCCGGGGATGGTATCTGTGACGAAGAGACCGTGAGATTCATTGCAGAACACTCAAAAGAATGTGTGCAATGGCTGATTGACGGCGGTGTACCGTTTGACCGTGAAGACGATGATTCTGACGATGAACCTCGTTACCACCTAACCCGCGAAGGTGGCCACAGCCGCCGCCGTATTCTGCACGCCGCAGACGCAACCGGTATGGCAATGCAAACTTCATTGCAGGACAACGCCCACAACCATCCCAATATTCATGTTCTTGAACGCCACAACGCTCTGGACTTGATCACTGAAGATAAAATCGGCGGTGATAAAAACAAAGTCATCGGTGCCTATATCTGGAACCGAAACGAAGAGCACGTAGAAACCGTGCGCGCCAAATTTGTGGTTCTAGCGACAGGTGGCGCGTCAAAGGTTTATCAATACACCTCTAACCCAGACGTCTCATCGGGTGATGGTATTGCTATCGCGTGGCGAGCTGGCTGTCGAGTGGCGAACTTAGAGTTCAACCAGTTCCACCCAACTTGCCTTTACCACCCTGAAGCTCGCAACTTCTTGCTGACCGAGGCCCTTCGTGGTGAAGGCGCTTACCTTCGTCGCCCAGACGGCACTCGCTTTATGCCAGATTTTGATGAGCGTAAAGAACTCGCCCCCCGCGATGTTGTTGCTCGTGCCATCGACTTCGAAATGAAACGCTTGGGTGCAGACTGCATGTATCTCGACATCAGTCATAAACCCGCGGACTTTATCACCAAGCACTTCCCGACCATTTACTCGCGCTTGATGGACTTGGGCATTGATATGACCAAAGAACCTATTCCAATCGTACCAGCTGCGCACTATACCTGTGGCGGCGTGATGGTGGATCAAAACGGTCATACGGATTTGAAAAACCTATACGCGATTGGCGAAGTGAGCTACACCGGCTTACATGGTGCTAACCGTATGGCATCGAACTCACTGTTGGAATGTGTGGTTTATGCGTGGTCTGCTGCAAAAGATATTCTGAAACATCACACCAGCATTGAGCTGCCTTCACGTGTTCCATGTTGGGATGAAAGCCAAGTCACCAACAGTGATGAAGAAGTTATTATTCAACACAACTGGCACGAACTTCGCCTGTTCATGTGGGACTACATGGGCATTGTGCGTACCGATAAGCGCTTAGAGCGTGCATTGCGCCGCATTCAACTGCTACAACAAGAAACGCATGAGTACTACAGGAACTTCCGCGTATCTAATAACTTGTTGGAGCTGCGTAATCTACTGCAAGTTGCAGAGCTTATGGTTCGCTGTGCAATGCAGCGTAAAGAGAGCCGCGGCCTGCACTACACGCTTGATTACCCAAACCAACTGGAAAACAGCTGTCCGACAATTCTGGTACCAGCAAAGCAG
>NZ_JAWPOL010000125.1:0-1631 GCF_033391095.1 Vibrio sp. Vb0667
TGAATAAAGACCTTCCTCTATTCCGTCGTATTACAGACCGAGAATTCTCTTTCATTCTTGCCAAAGGTAGGCAGCGCTACTGCTGCGCAGAAAAGCTCGCAACAGCCAGTGGTGTGGATGGCGGTCAACTAGCGATGTTTGAGACCAAGCCAAAGAAAAAAGACATTGAATTACTGGAAACCATGTATCGCTCACTCGCTCAAGGGAAATGGGATGGTGACCGCGACGCTTGGCCTAAACCTATAGACGACCGCATCTGGCAATTGATTGTCAGCGACAAACACAGCTGTAATAACAGTTTGCCAGGTCACAGAGGGTGCCCGTTTCAAAAGGCGCGTTCTGAGTTAGATAAAAATGACGTGATCATCGCGAATCACTCTCTCGTTATGGCTGATGCTGACTTAGGTGGTGGCGTAATCTTACCAGAACCAGAAAATACGATTTATGTCTTTGACGAAGCTCACCACCTGCCTCTCGTCGCCCGTGATCACGCTTCAGCATCCGCGAGTTTAAAAGGCGCAGCAGCGTGGCTAGAGAAGCTGAATCAGTCAATCAGTAAATTTTCATCACTGGCTGATGAGAAACGTGCCGCTCGATTCCGCAATGGCTTGCAAGACTCGGTGCAAAACTTAATACCTGCGCTCACTCAGTTGACTAAGCAGTTCGATCCAGCTCAGTTTGAAGAAGGCATCTACCGCTTTGAACATGGCGAGCTGCCTACTTGGCTAGAAAACCAATCTAAAGAGCTAAAACAGTTCAGCAAGAAAGCAAACCAAAGCGTCGCGAAAATCGCCGATCTTATTGCAGAAAGAGTCAAAGATGGCGAACTCGCGGCAAGATTGGCCGAGCCTGCGCTCGCTGAACTAGGTTTCTATATTCAACGACTAGAGAACCTCGCTCAAGTTTGGCATTTGATGGCAGAGCCAACACGAGAAAAAGGAGCGCCTTTAGCGAGATGGCTAGAAACTCACCCCGATCGTGAAGGCGATTTTATTGTGAGTGTCTCCCCTCTTGAGATTGGATGGCAGCTAGACCAACAGATTTGGAGTCGTTGTATTGGTGCCGTATTAGTTTCAGCAACAATGCGAGCGTTGAACTCTTTCCACTATTTTTGCCATCAAGTAGGCATTGATGGAAAGCCAGAATCTGGGACTCAGTTTTTGGCACTCGCTTCGCCTTTTGATTATCAAAACCAAGCTGAGTTACTCATACCTGCAATGAAGTACGAACCATCTGCACCTCAGTTTACTGAATATCTTATTGAGATCTTGCCTAAGTACTTAGAAGACAAAAAGGCCAACTTGGTATTATTCTCCTCATACTGGCAGATGAACCAAGTCGCAGAAGCGCTGTCTTCAGAGTTCATAAAACGAGGCTGGGCTTTGCAAGTACAAGGCGAAAGTTCTCGTCAAGAAATTCTAAAAAAACATAAAAAGCTTGTAGAAACAAACAAAACCAGCGTTCTCTTTGGTACAGGAAGCTTTTCGGAAGGACTCGATTTGCCAGGAGAGTTACTGGAAAACTTAGTGATCACCAAAATTCCATTTGGTGTTCCTACCTCTCCAGTAGAACAAGCGCATTCAGAATACATAGAAAAGAAAGGCGGCAACCCGTTTATGCAAATCACTGTA
>NZ_JAWPOL010000126.1:0-1627 GCF_033391095.1 Vibrio sp. Vb0667
TCTATCGATACTCACTTCATTGGAAATTTGGTTGAGTGTTGTCCAAGGTTGATCAATACCGGGCTGCACATCAGGCATGCCAATATTTAATCCCATTCCAATCACTAAGTGAGCTGCGCCTCCTGCTTGACCAGACATTTCCACTACAATACCGGCTAGCTTTTTATCTTGATAGTAGATGTCGTTTGGCCACTTAAGCTTAACACCTTGGATACCGATACTTTCCAGTGCTTCGACTGCAGCAATACCCACGACCAAACTCAGTCCCATCGCTGCCGCCATACCCGCATCTAAACGCCAGTACATAGACAAATACAGATTGGTGCCAAATGGCGATATCCATTGACGTCCGCGACGACCGCGCCCCTGCGCCTGATATTCAGCGATACAAACTCGCCCTTTATCGGATTCACTGACTTTCTCTAACAAATATTGATTCGTTGAATCGATCACGGAAATCAGTTCTACCGGAGTGCTAATGGCATTTTTCAGACGAGTTTCATCGAGTAATTGAAGAGGATGAGCCAGTTGATAGCCTCGTCCTTGGATACGATAAATATCCACTCCCCAATCATTCAACCCTTTAATGTGCTTTGCAATTGCCGCTCTAGAAATGCCCAGTTGTTGTCCAAGCATTTCACCTGAATGAAAACCGCCATCGCTGAGTGTTTTAAGGATATGTAGCTTCACTGAGTGTTCTTTTCTCATTGAGCCGCCTCAATCTTAGCGAGATTAGTTTCACCTTGACGATTCATAAAGCGCACTTCGTGTTCGAGTTCAATTTGGTACTTATCCCACACCGCCCTTTTCACCAGAGAAGCAAGTGCAACCACGTCATCAGCACTGCAGTTGTCGACATTTGTTAATACCAACGCTTGTAAAGGGTTCACCTGAGCACCGTTGACTGAAATACCTTTCAAACCACACTGGTCAATCAGCCAACCGGCTGCCACTTTCATTCCCTCGTTTGCAGGGTAAGCCACCATGTCGCTATGCTTTCGAATGAGTTGATCATAATGATCTTGGCTGATCACAGGGTTTTTAAAGAAACTCCCTGCGTTACCGACTTTAGCTGGGTCTGGCAGTTTCTCCATACGAACTTGGCACACACGTTCAAATATTGCATTTGGACTTAATTCGTTTTCAGGGATGTTTTGTAACGGCCCATATTGATTCTTCGGCGTCCATCGCTTCGGCAGCTTCAAGCCAATGGCTGTGACAAAGCATTTTTCATATAGATCATGTTTGAAAACTGAATCTCGGTACCCAAATTCGCAGTCTTCCGCACTCATCCGCCTCGTTTTTAAAGTCGTCAAATCCAATACATCGACGTAGCTACAAAGATCTTTTAGTTCAACCCCGTATGCGCCGATGTTTTGGATCGGGGCTGACCCAGCACAACCGGGAATCAAAGCTAAGTTTTCGATCCCGCCCATACCTTGGGCAACACACCAAGCCACCAAACTCGGCCAATCCTCCCCACCTTGAACATGCAGAAGATAATCTTCATGGGTTTCTGAAACCCATTTCCCCAAAAGGCGGTTAACAATGACGAGACCATCAACATGTTCAGTAAATAGAACATTGCTGCCTTTACCCAAAAACAACTTCGGCAGACTTTGAAAAG
>NZ_JAWPOL010000127.1:0-1624 GCF_033391095.1 Vibrio sp. Vb0667
TCATTCCCGTTTATGGTTCTGAAGACTTTGAGTGTGTCCTTTTACAATTGACGGAGGAAGAGCCGCCGTCGGCCAAAATCTTAGTGAAGATGGAACTGAACCGTCTTATGGCACCATGTAAGAAGAGCATTGATTTACGTGGTCGCGTCAAAGGCGAATGTCGTGAATATGTTTTAGATGGCATTTCGCATTGGTTGGACGATGTCGCTTTTAATGCTTATCACAAGAACATTAAGAAGTTTGGCACCTACACCGAAGGCATGTGGGAAGCATTGGTCAACACGCGCAATAACTTTCGTGTGATGAGCAAGCTCGCCACGCAGGAAAAGTCTCATTCATTAACCGATCCTAAAAGCCCCTTTCTCGCAGAACCGGTTCACCTCGGTTACGACTTAAAACGCCAAGAAAAGCGGTTGAAGGTTCAGTCTCAGGTAGAAATTCGCCGCACCAAAGGGCAAATCCTTCATGGATTAAGCATCGATTTGTCGAGCTCTGGGGCAAAATTTAAAGTCCCGAGCGCATTTAAATACAACCTTGGTGAAATCATTCACGTTTCGTTTACCGAGTTTGCAGGCAAGTCGCAAGTCGCGGGCATCGAAAAGCCACTGTCGTATCGAGTATTGGCCGTGGACGATTGCTATGAAAATGATGCCGTGCGCTATCTACGAACCATTCGTCTAACGGAAACCAATGTCGTTGCGCGCGTCATCGACGAAGCATTAAACAGTGCCGCCAAACGCGCACGTCATGACAACCAAGATAAAATCATTCGTGCACGCACACGCGGTTATGAGCACATTGCACTCAAACACACGAGCAACTTACCACTGTTTTTTGATGGTAACGAACTCAAGCTAGCGATGCTGACACCAAACAACCAAAAGTTGTGGCAGTACTGGCACGATGAGAGAAATCAACAAGTGTTTGGCTCCTTGTTTAACGAGCAACGCGTCGCTTCTTTGATCAAACAAGGCGTGAAAGGCACCAGTAACGTTTTGTACTCATTTACTCATGAACATGAAAACAAAACGTACTTCTACTCGATGCTTAGACCCGAAGCGACTCGCGAACAACGCCAGCTGTTTTGGCATTTAGGGGCTAAGCGAGAAAGTTGGCGTGCGTTTCGAATTTCTATTTTTGAGTTATCTGAGCAAGAGAAAGAAGATCTCGCACTATTCTCTCCAGAGTTAGCCGAAACCTCTCAGTCACTGACTCATATCGGCATTTTGCAAGAAATCGCTGACGAAAAGTCGGGGCAAGATTACCTATTAACAGAAAAGCCGCGTTTGCCAGCCAACACGTTAAATGCCTTTCGTCATCCTCGAAAAATCACTGGCAACCCTAAAGGTATCTATTTCGATGCTCAATCGCGCCGTAAAGAACCACGCTATCGATTCAAAACGCCGCTTGAACTCAGTTCGGGTGAGTTAAAAGCAGCAGGTTCAACCGTTGATATTTCTAAGCGAGGCTTGGGGATTCGTTTAGATGAGCCAACGATGTTACGCTCGGGACAAGAAGTGCAAGTTAACTTTCGTGAGTTACAACTTTACGATAAAAAGCTGCCTCTCATGGCCGTTCCATATCGCGTTATTCGAGTCAGCCCTGACGGTTGCAGCGTACAATT
>NZ_JAWPOL010000128.1:0-1619 GCF_033391095.1 Vibrio sp. Vb0667
CGCTAAGTAGTTGAGTGAAATGGAATCCGGCGAGCATAGGACCGTTAGTGTGGGAGCTGGATGGCCCAACACCGACCTTAAAAATATCGAAAATCGACAGCATAATTGACTTCCTTCAGCAATGAACCTTTCATAGGTCTCTAGAACAATGTTGTTAACTAGATGTTAAGGCCTGTAAGGCGGTTGGCAAAGAAGATTTTTGTAACTATGCCAAAGACCACACAACAGTGACTTTGTCGCAGGGAAAATTGAGAGAGAAGTATGAAGTTAGGTAACGTGGTCATCGTACTAGGTAAGCGATTGGTTAATAACCAATTGAGTGCCGAAGGCATCTCGAGAGTCGAAGCACTAGCCGCTAAGATCCGCGAAATACCAATGGAGAATACTGCTCTCGTATTTTGTGGTGGAAAAACGCAAGGACAAAGCATTTCGGAAGCAGACGCTATGTATGCATATTTTCAGACCCTGAATACGTCGCTGGCCAAGCCTTTTCCGACAAGCCAAATTCTGCTTGAAAATCGCTCTTTGAATACGTTTGAAAACATGCGAAATGCAGCGAAAGTTCTGTGTGAAAGCGGTTTATTTCCGTTACCGTCTCAAGCGGCGGTTGAGGTCATTTTGCTATCAAACGCCTATCATCTTGAGCGCATATTAGAAATTCAAACGCTAATGGATGAGCAAGGCTTACTGCGCGTGCTCAAATCTCAATGTGCGTCCGTGGGTTTAGACTTACACATTTCTCTAGATATTCAGAAGCACATTAGCGTGCCATACCCACATCAAGGGCCACAGGCAGAAGCGTTTCTTTTACTTGATGAACTGACGACGTATCGAGTGTATCTAGAGGGCGTTAAAAGTGGGGCATTTCAACGAGATTTAACTAGCGTTCGAGCACAGCCTTTGCTGCGGGCTAAACAAGCAATAAGTCAACTTCGCGCTTTACCGTTAGAAATGGATGTTTTGCAGCAAATTGCGGAAATGAAAAAGGCCATCGAAATGACGGCCTTTGATGAATCGGTTGCAACAGCAGAGCGAGCATTGGAAGTGTTTCATCCCATTTTAACTGCGCTCAATCGCCGTTTAGATCCCGAGTCTATTCAGTGATTTCGCGTCGCATACGAACAGCACTCAACGCAATCAGGCAGT
Organism: Vibrio sp. Vb0667; assembly: GCF_033391095.1. Classification (NCBI taxonomy): domain Bacteria; kingdom Pseudomonadati; phylum Pseudomonadota; class Gammaproteobacteria; order Vibrionales; family Vibrionaceae; genus Vibrio; species Vibrio sp. Vb0667. Next base: position 1,147 of record NZ_JAWPOL010000128.1, read on the forward strand.
AGCAAAGCAGCTCCATGCCTTCTTCCGAAATGTTCTTAACATCGCGGATGTAGCTTTCATTCATGACTTGTTGCCAGAAGCTTCCCATGCCGTAAAGGCGAGAGAAAACAAGCAGTAGAACCACGGCACCAATCAAGAGCTTCATGTGCGGAACTTGTAGAATGCGTGCCATTTCGTTCACTGTACCTTTACCACTTTGGTAAGCTTTTGCACAAGCCAGAGCAGTGACGGTTAACGCAGGGAATACCCACGATCCGTGACGGATCATATCCATCCAGTAGTCCAGTTCGCGAATGATCAACACAGCGAAGAAGCCGGAAATCAAAATAGCGGCGTGTTTAACTTGTTCTTCTTGCTTAGAAAGTTGGAAGAACGACCATGAAGCAATCGCCAGCATGATCACTTGTAAGGTTTCAGTGATAGAGACTTCACCCAAACTTGATCCCAATACTACGTAATGAAGACGAATACTC
>NZ_JAWPOL010000129.1:0-1619 GCF_033391095.1 Vibrio sp. Vb0667
GCGCTTTTCTGGCATTGGAATTTTCACTTTAGCCAGCATTTCTACCGCGTAGGATTCGCGCTCTTTTTTACCTAACTCAGGACGGTGTAATTCCAACACTTCGCACAGTTGGCGGCCAATGGTATGCACTGGATTCAACGCCGTCATTGGGTCTTGGAAAATGATCGAAATGCGGTCGCCGCGCATGGCGTACATTTCTTCCGCTGGTAGCGACACCAGATTGGTACCTCGGTAGTTAACTTCACCATTGACAATATTGCCGTAAGGCTTTGGCAACAGTCCCATGATGGACATTGAGGTCACGCTCTTACCACTGCCAGACTCACCAACGAGACCGAGCGTTCGTCCTGCACGAACATCAAAGTTCACGCCATGGAGTACTTTTACCGGGCCATCATCCGTGATGAATTCCACTTCGAGGTCTTTTACACTCAAAATTACATCGTTTTCCATAACACATCCTTACAGCTTATACGTGTCATCAACGACAACAACCGGTTCAAAGGTTTTACCCGACTTCATCGCTTTCTGGGTTTCTTTCTTCACGTCTTTGTCGATCCAATACGTGCCATCACCGATAATTCCGCCACTGAACAACGCTTCTGTCATTCGATTCATTGGTTTCTCTGGCAATTTCAACCAACGCCAGTGTCCATAACGAACGTAAGGTACCATGTAGCCAGTGACAATCACGTGCGCATCAATAATGTCTCGCTGAATCTCATGACCTAGTTGGATCTTCTTATCCATGTCCATGTTAAAGCGATACGCAATGATCTTTTCATCTAGCTCTGGCGTGCTGTAGTTAGTGAATGAGTTCGTTTGTGGTTTGTTGGCATTCACGGAATGGAAGTATTCCCAATAAGTTGGGATTTCCGAAGTCCCCATATCAAAGAAAGCAAGTTCGTGTTTTTTCTCACGCACATACTTGAACATCGATGAACCATCAATCAGCTTCAGCTCAATGTCCAACCCTGCCAATTTTGCCTGTTCACGCAAGAAAGCAATACGCGGTGTATGAACTGGAGATGAGTACGTCAATTCAAAGCTCAAACGCTGACCTTTATCATTCACGCGAATACCATCGGAACCAATCTTATCGAAGCCCGCAGCTTCAAACGCTGCCGCCGCTTTTTCTGGTTCAAACTTTGGCGCTTTCACATCTGGTAACGTGTATTTACCATGCCCAAAGCCCGTTGGGTTGGGTTTACGGCTGTAGTCTCCACGCATAACATTCTCGATCATGCCGTCGAAATCTGTCGCGTAAGTGATCCCTTTGCGAATGTTTAAGTCATCAAGTAGAGGCATGGCCGTGTTTATCCACACGCCACCAGCACCAACTGGATATTGGTTGTAACCCCAGAACTTCTCAATGTACCCCTTTTGATAAGGGGCAGTATTGGATTTGTCATGCCATAGACTTGGCAAAACCAATCCAAATGCGTCCAACTTACCTTTTTCGAAGTGCTTCATCGCAATATCACTATCGCGGATAACCGTGATACGAATTTTGTCGACGTTATAACGATTCTCGTAGTACTTATTGGTATAACCCCACCAGTCCTCACCTACGTGCTTAAAGGTAACGCTTTTACCTTTTTTGACGTCGGCTAAGTAAT
>NZ_JAWPOL010000012.1:0-121931 GCF_033391095.1 Vibrio sp. Vb0667
GTAGGGCTATCGCCAAGCGGTAAGGCAGCGGCTTTTGATGCCGCCATTCCCTGGTTCGAATCCAGGTAGCCCTGCCATATACAACGATATTGAGATTTTACCAATTATCTTGATATCTATAGATTAAGTTGCGGAAGTGGCGGAATTGGTAGACGCACCAGATTTAGGTTCTGGCGCCGCAAGGTGTGAGAGTTCAAGTCTCTCCTTCCGCACCATTATCGGAAAACCCAGCATGACTTTGCTGGGTTTTTTCTTTTTTTGGTTCTGGACTCGGGAAATCATTAGATTTGCCGAATTAAAAAAGCGAGCTCATGGCTCGCTTTTTTTCTATCTGTGATTTGAGTAGCTTACTACATACCTAACGCGTATTTCAGTACTTGAGCCTTAATTGGCCCTGAGTTTTCAGCAAGCTTCAATGCAGCATTACGTACGAACTTCAATGGCCCTAGATCGTTGCTAAAACCTTTATAGAAAAAGTCCATGCCCGTCTGCATGAGTAAGTTGTCAGGTCGACGTGCGCGTTCGTATTTCGCGAGTAAGGTATCTTCCAGCTTTTCTTGTTGTTCTGTTACCGAAAGGAGAACGTCTACATCTTTGAAGCCTAAGTTTACCCCTTGCCCTGCAAGCGGGTTGATCGTATGGGCAGAGTCACCCACTAATACGCAATTTTTGCTTGAGTAGCTTTGCGCATGACGACGAGTGAGTGGGAATGAGCCAAACTGTAAAACTTCAATATCGCCTAATTCTGCAGGGAAATGACGTAAGATTTCTTCCCTTAGTTGAGGTTTACCCATCGCACACAGTTGTTTAATACGTTTAGGCGAGTCATACCAAACCAAAGAACCTTGGCCTACTATTTGACCATCGTCGTTACTCAAAGAGCACAGAGGTAAAAATGAACGTGGGCCTGAAGGTGTAAATTGTTGCCAAGTAATATCTTGCTGAGGCAATTCTGTTTTCACGTTAATCAACATGCAGTGTTGTCGGTAATCCCACGCAGTTACACCAATTCCAGCCAATTGACGAACTTTAGAGTTTGCACCATCAGCACCAATCACCCAGTTAGCTTCAAACTGCGCCCCATTTTCTAGTGTCACAAGATTTACATCTGCAAACTCAATGGCTTTTAATCGCTCAGGACACATCACGGTTAGATTTTCATACTTAGAGAAGACTTGCCAAAGACCTAATTGGATTAGGCGATTTTCAACGATGTAACCTAGCTGATCCAATGACAATTCATCAGAGTGAAAACGAGTACGGCACTCTGGGTGCTCCCAAGTTTCTAAGCGCCGATAAGGACAAACTCGCATGCTCTTGATCTCTGACCATGCTCCGAGTGAATCAAGTAACTCCACCGACTGGTGCGAGATTGCAGATACACGAATATCCATCGCCTGAGCGGCATCAAAAACTTTAGGTTTTGTACCTTCGACCAAGACAACGCTTCTGCCCTGCTTGGCAAATCCAACAGCGACGGCTGCCCCGACCATACCGCCACCGATCACGGCGATGTCATACTTGTTCATTTTTCACTCTTCATCGTGCTGATTAATTGGCGTTTTTTATTGTACTTTCCATGGCTACTTTTACAAAATTGTTTAACAAAAAACCTTGTTCAGCATAGGGCGAAAAACTAGATTTCATCAGGCTTTGCAGAGAATTAGCTAGATCACTAGTCAGGTGCTTTTTAAAGCAGTACAATACGCCGCTTACCGCCGTGATGGCGGCTATAATTTGAGCAATAGCTCTCCGATTTAAGTACAACTGAACGAGCGAAAGTGAGATGAGTAAGAAACTGCTAATTAAAACCTGGGGCTGCCAGATGAACGAATACGATTCATCAAAAATGGCCGACCTGCTTAATGCTGCAAACGGCTACGAGCTGACGGAAGAGCCAGAGGAAGCAGACGTACTTCTACTTAACACCTGTTCGATCCGTGAAAAAGCGCAAGAGAAAGTTTTCCACCAGCTAGGCCGCTGGAAAACACTAAAAGATAAAAAACCTGGCGTAGTTATCGGTGTAGGTGGTTGTGTAGCAACGCAAGAAGGTGACCATATTCGTGAACGTGCACCATACGTTGACGTTATTTTTGGCCCACAAACTTTGCACCGCCTACCTGAGATGATCAAACAATCTCAGTCCGATGATGCACCAGTTATGGACATTTCGTTCCCAGAGATCGAAAAATTCGACCGCCTACCTGAACCTCGCGCTGAAGGTGCGACAGCATTCGTTTCTATTATGGAAGGCTGCTCTAAGTACTGTACTTACTGTGTCGTACCGTACACTCGTGGTGAAGAAGTAAGCCGTCCAATGGATGACGTACTGTTCGAAATCGCCCAACTTGCTGAACAAGGCGTACGTGAAGTAAACCTTCTGGGTCAAAACGTAAACGCGTACCGTGGTCCTATGCACGATGGTGAGATCTGTTCATTTGCAGAACTGCTTCGTTTGGTTGCGTCTATCGATGGTATCGACCGTATTCGTTTCACGACGAGCCACCCGTTAGAATTCACAGACGACATCATCGCAGTATACGAAGATACGCCAGAACTTGTGAGCTTCCTGCACTTACCTGTGCAAAGTGGTAGTGACCGTATCCTAACGATGATGAAACGCCCTCACACCGCTATCGAATACAAATCGATCATCCGTAAACTGCGTAAAGCTCGTCCTGATATCCAAATCAGTTCAGACTTTATTGTTGGTTTCCCTGGTGAGACAGACAAAGACTTCCAAGACACCATGAAGCTAATCAAAGATGTAGACTTTGACATGAGCTTCAGCTTTATTTTCTCTCCACGTCCAGGTACGCCAGCAGCGGATTACCCTTGTGATGTGTCAGAACAAGTGAAGAAAGAGCGCCTTTACGAACTACAGCAAACTATCAATGCTCAAGCGATGCGTTACTCTCGCTTAATGCTTGGCACAGAACAACGTGTTCTAGTTGAAGGTCCTTCGAAGAAAAACCTAATGGAACTACGCGCTCGTACAGAAAACAACCGTGTAGTAAACTTTGAAGGTAGTGCAGACCTAATTGGTCAGTTCGTTGATGTGAAGATCGTAGACGTATTTGCAAACTCACTGCGTGGTGAGCTAGTACGTACTGAAAAAGACATGGATCTTCGTAGTGTGATTTCCCCAACGCAGATGATGGCGAAAACACGTCGCGAAGATGAGCTGGGTGTAGCTACTTTTACGCCGTAAGCTCGTATAAATAGCCATAGAGAGCCTGGTCGTTATCAGGCTCTCACTAAGTGGCAAAAAATGAGAGGCAACATTGAGCAATAAAATCGTAACTCTAGAAATTAACCTAGAACCTTCAGACAACCGCCGACTAGCTAGCCTGTGCGGTCCATTCGATGACAACATCAAGCATTTAGAACGTCGTCTAGGCGTTGAAATTAACCACCGTAGTGACCACTTTACGATTGTCGGTAAACCTCATACCGCATCAGCTGCGCTGGATATCCTGAAAACTCTATATGTTGATACCGCACCTGTACGAGGTGAGATCCCAGATATTGAGCCTGAGCAAATCCATCTAGCGATCAAAGAGTCTGGTGTTCTTGAGCAGAATACTGAGTCTAACATCGAGCATGGTAAAGAAGTCTTCGTCAAAACCAAGAAAGGTGTGATCAAACCACGTACGCCAAACCAAGCGCAGTACTTGGTTAACATGGTCACGCATGATATTTCTTTTGGTATTGGCCCGGCTGGTACAGGTAAAACCTACCTTGCTGTAGCAGCAGCTGTTGACGCACTAGAGCGCCAAGAGATCCGCCGTATTCTACTTACTCGTCCAGCGGTTGAAGCTGGTGAGAAATTGGGCTTCCTGCCTGGTGATTTAAGCCAGAAAGTCGACCCATACCTACGTCCGCTATACGACGCCCTATTTGAAATGCTGGGCTTTGAGCGCGTAGAGAAGCTGATTGAACGTAACGTGATTGAGGTTGCTCCTCTTGCTTACATGCGTGGTCGTACTCTAAACGACGCCTTCATCATTCTTGATGAGAGTCAGAACACCACTGTTGAGCAGATGAAGATGTTCCTAACGCGTATTGGTTTTAACTCTCGCGCGGTTATCACTGGTGATGTCACGCAGATTGACTTACCTCGTGGTGCGAAATCGGGTCTTCGTCATGCTATTGAAGTACTAAGCGAAGTTGACGACATCAGCTTTAACTTCTTCTTAGCCGACGACGTTGTACGTCACCCTGTGGTTGCTCGTATCGTTAACGCGTACGAGAAGTGGGAAGCACAAGACCAGAAAGAGCGTAAAGAGTTCGAGAAACGCCGTCGTGAAGAACGCGATGCGAAGTTACTAGAAGCAGAAAAAGCCGAACTGAATGCACAAGTTGCTTCAACTAAGGAATAATCATGGCGATTGAACTTGATCTGCAACTGGCAGTCGAAAATGAAGAAGGTCTGCCTTCGCAGCAAGATTTCCAATTGTGGCTAGATAAGACAATTCCTCTCTTCCAGCCACAAGCCGAAGTCACCATTCGTATTGTTGATGAACAAGAAAGTCATACGCTCAACCATGAGTATCGCGGCAAAGATAAACCAACTAATGTGTTGTCGTTTCCATTTGAAGCACCTCCTGGTATGGAAATAGATTTACTTGGTGATTTGATTATTTGCCGCCAAGTTGTTGAAAAAGAGGCGGTTGAACAGAGCAAGCCTCTGCTAGCACATTGGGCGCATATGGTTGTACATGGCAGCTTGCATCTGCTAGGTTATGATCATATAGAGGATGACGAAGCCGAAGAGATGGAGTCCCTCGAAACCGAAATCATGCAAGGTATGGGTTATGAAGATCCTTACATTGCTGAAAAAGAGTAGCTATTGGCCACTCGACAGGGAAAGGCGAACCACCTAAATGACTCTCGTGTTCGCCTCTCTATGTGTGCTATCACACTTCTGATAGCGTTACTTAATTGAGAAACAATGAACGAAGATAATTCTCCCTCTTCTAACGAAGATAAGAAAGAAAAGGCAGAAGGTCCGAGTAGAAAGTCCTTCTTTGAACGTCTAGGTCAACTATTTCAGGGCGAACCAAAAGATCGCCAAGAGCTTGTGGATGTTATCCGCGACTCTGAAGTTAACGACCTGATTGACCATGACACTCGCGATATGCTCGAAGGTGTTATGGAAATCTCCGAAATGCGTGTGCGTGACATTATGATCCCGCGTTCGCAAATGGTTACCGTTGAGCGTACTCACGACCTTGATACCTTGGTTGCTTTGATTACCGATGCTCAACACTCTCGCTACCCTGTGATCAGCGAAGATAAAGACCATGTGGAAGGCATACTTCTAGCGAAGGACTTACTTAAATACTTAGGCTCAGGCAGTAATCCATTTGATATCGAAGAAGTCATTCGACCAGCGGTTGTAGTACCGGAAAGTAAACGCGTTGATCGACTGCTGAAAGAATTCCGTGAAGAACGTTATCATATGGCCATTGTTGTCGATGAATTCGGTGGTGTTTCTGGTCTTGTGACCATTGAAGATATCCTTGAGGAAATCGTCGGGGATATTGAAGATGAATTCGATGAAAGTGAAGAGACGGACATTCGTAAGCTGAGCAAGCATACGTTTGCTGTCAGAGCGCTGACAACCATCGAAGAGTTTAATGAGACATTCGGAACCAACTTCAGCGATGAGGAAGTTGATACCGTTGGTGGTATGGTCATGACTGCCTTTGGTCACTTACCTTCTCGTGGTGAACTGGTTGAAATTGAAGGCTACAACTTCAAAGTCACCGCTGCCGATAACCGTCGTGTCATTCAACTCCAAGTGACGATCCCAGACGAAGAAACCCTGGTTGAAGCCACTCAAGAGTAACGCGATACCCATTGGGAATCTCAGAAATTACAATGATGAATGAACTCTTTCATCGCCTTAAGCGGCCCTTAGTGGCCGCTTTTGTTGGCGCCTCTACTACACTCGCTTTCGCTCCTTACCAGCTGTGGTCTATTGCCATTCTTAGCCCTGCAATTCTACTGATTCTTCTTGCTAACCAAACTCCGAAACGCGCACTATGGATTGGTTATGCTTGGGGGTTAGGTCAATTTGCAACTGGCGTTAGCTGGGTTTACGTCAGTATCTCCGGTTTTGGCGGTATGCCGCTCATTGCCAATTTATTTTTAATGGGCTTACTTGTTGCCTACTTGGCTGTTTATTCAGGCTTATTTGCTTGGCTCAACAACAAGCTGTTTCCTCAATTTACGCTCACAAAAGCACTTCTCGCTGCACCTGCTTTATGGCTGATAAGTGATTGGTTGCGTGGTTGGGTGATGACCGGCTTCCCTTGGTTATGGCTAGGCTATAGCCAGATAGATGCTCCACTCGCAAGCTTTGCACCAATTGGCGGCGTAGAACTGCTTACTCTATTTATCCTTATCAGCGCAGGGGCGTTAGCCTATGCATGGATTCATAAGCAGTGGCTGATGGTGATTATCCCTGCGGTATTACTCAGTACTGGCTTTGGGATTCGCAACTACGATTGGGTAACACCCCGACCAGAAGACACGACTAAGCTCGCACTGATTCAAGGTAACGTAGACCAAAACCTAAAGTGGCTACCAAGTCAACGCTGGCCAACCATCATGAAATATGCTGACTTAACTCGTGAAAACTGGGACGCTGACATTATCGTTTGGCCAGAAGCAGCAATTCCCGCTTTTGAAATTGAAGTGCCTTCATTTTTGAGCAATATCGACAGCGCTGCAAAAATGAATAACAGCGCAATCATCACCGGTGTCGTCAACCAAGCTGAAGATCGACAGTTCTACAACAGTATTCTGTCCCTCGGCATCACACCATACGGTGACTACAGCTTCGATTTAAGCGAACGTTACCATAAGCATCACCTACTACCGTTTGGTGAGTTTGTACCATTTGAAGATATTTTGCGCCCATTAGCGCCATTCTTTAACCTACCGATGTCATCGTTTAGCCGTGGGGCTTTTGTGCAGCCAAACATCGTTGCGAATGGCATGCACATGGCACCAGCGCTTTGCTATGAGATCATCTTTAATGAGCAAGTGCGTCAAAATGTGACTGACGAAACAGACTTCATTCTAACGCTTTCAAACGATGCATGGTTTGGTCACTCTATCGGCCCTCTTCAGCATATGGAGATCGCCCGTATGCGTGCCTTAGAGTTGGGCAAACCGCTCATCCGCTCGACTAACAATGGATTAACAGCGGTAACCGATCACAAGGGTAAAATCGTTGAGCAAGTTCCGCAGTTTGAAACTGCAGTACTGCGCGCAGAGCTCACCCCAACCGATGGGAAAACGCTATATCGAATCGTTGGTACTTGGCCATTGTATATTTGGGTAGGGTTAAGTTTAGCGCTGGCTTTCGGTTTAAGAAGAAAACAGAGCTGATAACAGCTTGAAAGTAGAAAAGACAAAAAAGAGGCGACTAAGCCTCTTTTTTCTTCATTGCATTATACAGTCGTTACTCGCCATTTATGGCTTTAATGACTGACGAGTAAAGCCTTTGTGACCACACTTAATACACGGAATGATTACTGTTGGGTGGTTATACGTTGTCTTGTGACCACACTCATCACAGACTAAAGTGCCTAAGCCTATCACCTCTCCTGCTTCATATAGCCCTTGATGCTCTAAGTCATCGAACAACTCAACCCACTCAACTTTAGTTCGGTCTGTAATCTCTAACAGCCCTTGCCATATCGAATCCGCAATCGTTAAGTAAAACGGACCGCTTTTGCTATCCTCGTAACTCTCTGAAAACTCTTTTAAGTCTGCTTTAAGGTACGCTTTGATTAAAGCCAATTCATCTTTGGTCAAGTCATTAGCAGCATCCACCACTTTGCCCGACGTCTCAATCGCTTTGTTAACTTCTTCCGGACTGTGCTTCAAGGTTTCAATCACATCCTCGAGCATTTCCTCATAACCTGTTTTACGTTTAGGCATAACTGACCTCCATCTTTCTCCTACCTGCGTCACTTAAGGGCGCATGGGTACAGATTGGCTATTGTTGTGATCCCTAGCTTTAGGTATTCTATGACGATCTATTTAAGTCTGTTCTAACCGAACTCACAAATTCCAAGATAACGGATACCATCGATGCAAGAACAATACAACCCACAAGATATTGAACAAAAAGTTCAAAAGCACTGGGATGACAACAAAACCTTTGTTGTAAGTGAAGACCCAAATAAAGAAAAATTCTACTGTCTGTCCATGTTCCCATACCCAAGTGGTCGACTGCACATGGGTCACGTGCGCAACTACACTATCGGTGATGTAGTATCTCGTTTCCAACGCCTACAAGGCAAAAACGTGATGCAACCAATCGGTTGGGACGCATTCGGTCTACCTGCAGAAAACGCAGCAGTAAAAAACAAAACTGCGCCAGCACCTTGGACTTACGAAAACATCGAATACATGAAGAACCAACTTAAGCTTCTAGGCTTTGGTTACGATTGGAACCGTGAATTCGCAACATGTACACCGGAGTACTACCGCTGGGAACAAGAGTTCTTCACTAAACTTTACGAGAAAGGTTTAGTTTACAAAAAGACTTCTTCTGTTAACTGGTGTCCTAACGACCAAACTGTTCTTGCAAACGAGCAGGTTGAAGACGGTTGTTGCTGGCGTTGTGATACGCCTGTAGAGCAAAAAGAAATCCCTCAATGGTTCATCAAAATCACTGAATACGCTCAAGAGCTACTAGACGACTTAGACAAGCTTGAAGGTTGGCCTGAAATGGTGAAAACCATGCAGCGCAACTGGATTGGTCGTTCTGAAGGTGTTGAACTGAAGTTTGAAGTTAAGGGTCAACAAGACCTAGAAGTTTACACAACACGTCCAGATACGCTAATGGGTGTGACTTACGTGGGTATCGCAGCCGGCCACCCTCTTGCAGCTCTTGCAGCAGAGAACAATCCAGAGCTTGCAGCGTTTATCGACGAATGTAAGAACAATAAGGTTGCAGAAGCTGAGCTAGCGACAATGGAGAAGAAAGGTATGGCGACTGGCCTTACTGCTATCCATCCATTGAACGGCCGCGAAGTACCAGTATACGTAGCAAACTTCGTACTGATGGACTACGGTACAGGCGCGGTAATGGCTGTACCTGCGCACGACCAACGTGACTACGAGTTCGCAACGAAGTACGGTCTAGACATCGTGCCAGTTATCAAGCCTGCTGATGGCAGCGAGCTAGACATCTCTGAAGCGGCATACACAGAGAAAGGTGTACTGTTCGATTCAGGTGAATTCGATGGCCTAGAATTCCAAGCGGCGTTCGATGCAATTGCAGCGAAGCTAGAAGCAGAAGGTAAAGGCACGAAGACAGTAAACTTCCGTCTACGCGACTGGGGTGTATCTCGTCAACGTTATTGGGGTGCGCCAATCCCAATGGTAACCACTGAAGACGGTGAAGTTCACCCAGTACCTGCTGACCAACTACCAGTGATTCTTCCAGAAGACGTAGTAATGGACGGCGTAACGAGCCCAATCAAAGCAGACAAAGAGTGGGCGAAGACAACCTTTAACGGCGAACCTGCTCTACGTGAGACAGATACGTTCGATACGTTCATGGAATCTTCTTGGTACTACGCGCGTTACTGTTCACCACAAGCGGACGACATCCTAGACCCAGAAAAAGCAAACTACTGGCTACCAGTAGACCAGTACATCGGTGGTATCGAGCACGCTTGTATGCACCTACTGTACTCACGCTTCTTCCACAAACTACTGCGCGATGCGGGTTACGTAACTTCTGACGAACCGTTCAAGCAACTACTGTGTCAAGGCATGGTACTGGCTGATGCGTTCTACTTCGAGAACGAGAAAGGCGGCAAAGAGTGGGTAGCTCCAACAGACGTAGCCGTTGAACGTGATGGTAAAGGCCGCATAACTTCTGCTAAAGACACTGAAGGTCGTGATGTAACGCACTCAGGCATGATCAAGATGTCTAAGTCTAAGAACAACGGTATCGACCCTCAAGAAATGGTAGACAAGTACGGCGCTGACACAGTACGTCTATTCATGATGTTCGCGTCTCCAGCGGACATGACACTTGAATGGCAAGAGTCTGGCGTAGAAGGTGCGAACCGCTTCCTAAAACGTGTTTGGAAACTAGTGAAAGAGCACACAGCGAAAGGCGCAGCAGAAGCAGTAGATACCGCAGCGCTTTCTGGTGATCAAAAAGCACTTCGCCGTGATGTTCACAAGACTATCGCGAAAGTGACGGACGATATCGCTCGTCGTCAAACATTCAACACCGCGATCGCAGCGATCATGGAGCTGATGAACAAACTAGCGAAAGCGCCTCAAGAATCTGCGCAAGATCGTGCAATCCTTGACGAAGCACTGAAAGCTATTGTTGTCATGCTTTACCCTATCACTCCGCATATCTCATACGAGCTATGGGCAGCACTAGGTGAAACAGACATTGATAACGCGGCATGGCCGACGTTTGACGAAAAAGCGCTAGTTGAAGACGAAAAAACTATCGTTGTTCAAGTTAACGGTAAGCTACGTGCGAAGCTAACAGTCCCAGCGGATATCTCTAAAGACGATATCGAACAGCTTGGTCTAAACGACGAAAACGTGGTTAAGTTCACCGATGGCCTGACTATTCGTAAAGTCATTTACGTTCCAGGTAAACTGCTGAACATCGTTGCAAACTAATCACAGCTTGCAATTTGTCTCTGTTTAGCGAACTTATTTGTTAACCAAGAGTCATTAAACAGGGTAGTTCGCTACCCTGTTTATTTACCTCAAACCATTCACATGAGTGGTTTAAGGTAAATAACCCCTTCAATTTAGGATGAATACAATCAATGCGCTTTTTCTCTTTGATTAAACTACCAGTGGTATTGGTATTGGTATTAGCGGGGCTTCTTTCTGCCTGTGGTTTTCACCTTCGCGGCGAGTATTCCGTACCGGAAGAGCTGCACACTATGTCTTTCTCCAGCTACGATGAATACAGTGAATTAACTCGCTATGTTCGCTCTCAACTCGAACTGAACAAAGTTGAACTTGTTCAACCATCATCGACGGTACCCAACCTTCATTTGACGGAAGCGACTATCGATGAGCGTACCCTGTCTCTGTATCAAAATAGCCGTGCAGCAGAAAAAGAGCTGACATACGTAGTAAAATACCGTGTGACGATTCCTGGCTATGGTTCTAAAAACTTTACGACAACAGTAAACCGCAACTACCTAGACAACCCGTTGACGGCACTTGCAAAATCTGTTGAACGTGACGTAATTGAAGACGAGATGCGCTTGCAAGCTGCAAAACAGATGATGCGCCAGTTGGGCCGTATTCGTGCCGAATATGAAGCAGGACAAATCTCTGAGCCAGCGAACACAAACTCTTAATCACTATGAGAATTTATGCCGATAAATTAACGGATCATTTAACTAAACATGTTAAACAAGTTTACTTAATCTTTGGTAATGAGCCGTTACTGATTCAAGAGAGCCGCCAAGCAATCCAAAAGGCAGCGTTTCGACAAGGTTTTGAGGAAAAACACCGTTTTGCGGTAGACGCAAGCATCGACTGGAATCAAGTTTACGATTGCTTCCAAGCGATGAGCCTGTTCTCAAACCGTCAATTGATCGAGCTTGAAATTCCAGAGAGTGGCGTGACAACCGCCGTCAGCAAAGAGCTGCAAACACTGTGTGATATGCTTCATGATGACATCATGCTCGTCATTGTTGGTAGCAAACTGACCAAAGCCCAAGAAAATGCGAAATGGTTCAAAGCATTAAGCTCAAAAGGCGACTGGGTAAGCTGTTTGTCGCCAGACCTTCAACGCCTACCGATGTTCATTCAGACACGTTGCCGCACGTTGGGACTAAAACCCGATCAGCAATCACTGCAAATGTTGGCTCAATGGCATGAAGGTAACCTATTTGCATTGACACAAAGCTTAGAGAAATTGGCCCTGCTCTACCCGGATGGTGAGCTTACCATCATACGTTTAGAGGAAGCCCTAAGTCGCCATAACCACTTCACTACCTTTAACTGGATCGACGCCTTACTGGCAGGTAAAGCAAACCGTACACAACGTATTCTTCGCCAACTTGAGGCGGAAGGGGTTGAGACCGTGATCTTGATTCGAAGTGTACAAAAAGAGTTGAGCCAACTTTTAAATATGCATCAAGACTTAAGTCAAATGGGAATGAACCAGGTATTTGAGAAATATCGAGTTTGGCAAAACAAGCGTCCACTCTATAACGCAGCACTGACCCGCTTATCAGCGAGTCGTATTTGTGCATTGCTCTCCTTGTTGGCTCAAGCCGAGATAAAAGCCAAAACTCAGTATGACGAGTCTGTATGGCCAACTATTCATCAGTTGAGCTTAGAAACCTGCTCTCCTGATATTAAGCTGGCAATTTAAAAATCAAAGCGTGATATAGTGCGCGACCTGTTTTGCAAGCAAGAATGTAAAACACTGTAGAGATAAGAGACAAACCGAGGAAAACCGAGTGCTTCGCGAAGAACTGAAAGACTTTTTAGCTGATAAAGCCGACGACATGAAAGCGGAAGACATTATCGTCCTAAATGTGGAAGATAAATCAAGCGTGACAGATTACATGATCATCTGTACTGGTACATCCAAACGCCACGTTTCATCCATCGCTGACCATGTTGCAACAGAAGTGAAAAAAGCCGGTCTTGAGCCACTAGGAATGGAAGGTGAAAACGAAGGTGAATGGGTAGTCCTAGATATGGGCGACGCCATGCTTCACGTGATGCAAGAAGAGCACCGCGAACTCTACCAGCTAGAAAAACTCTGGGGTTAATCTTTTGAAAATTCAACTAATTGCTGTTGGCACAAAAATGCCAAAATGGGTTGAGGAAGGCTTTCAAGAATATCGTCGCCGTTTCCCGCATGATATGCCGTTGGAGTTGATTGAAATCTCTGCTGGCAAGCGTGGTAAGAATGCCGATATCGCTCGCATCCTGCAAAAAGAAGGAGAAGCGATGCTCGCGGCGGTACCAAAAGGCAACCGTATCGTCACGTTAGATATCCCAGGTAAAAAATGGGACACTCCTCAACTCGCTGAGCAGTTAGAAGCTTGGAAATTAGATGGCCGTGATGTATCAATATTAATCGGCGGTCCTGAAGGACTCGCTCCTGCATGCAAAGCTGCAGCAGACCAAAGCTGGTCATTATCTGCCTTAACGCTACCCCACCCTCTAGTGCGTATCGTAATGGCAGAAAGCTTATACCGAGCGTGGAGCATCACCGCTAACCACCCTTATCATCGCGAATAATCGTTGTTTAACTTTAGAGCCAAGCGTTAATGATTCGTAAACGCCGCAGTCAAATCCGAGATTATCAAGCCGAAGCGCGTCTGTTTGCCAGCCGCGCTATTGTTGCTTTTATCGGCATTGTTGTCTTGATGGGAGCTCTGGTTGCCAACATGTACAACATTCAGGTGAACCAGTTTCAAGACTATCAAACCCGCTCGAACGATAACCGCATCAAAGTAGTGCCTATCGCGCCTAACCGAGGTCTAATTTATGACCGAAATGGCGTTTTACTGGCAGAGAACCGTCCCGTCTTTAACTTAGAACTGACCCCAGAAAAAATTAAAGACATTGATGCAACCATCCAAGAATTACAAACTATTCTGGAAATTACACCAGACCAGATTGAACGTTTCCACCACGAGCGTAAACGGACTCGTCGATTTAAATCGGTCCCACTGCTTACCCAACTGAACGAAAAACAAGTAGCAGTATTCTCCGTCAATCAGTACCGCTTTCCAGGTGTGGAAATAAGTGCGACCTTAAAGCGCTACTACCCTTTCAGCGAAGTCTTAACCCACGTGATTGGGTATGTTTCTCGAATCAATGATCGCGACATGCAGCGCCTGATCCGAGAAGAAAAAGACGCAAACTATCAAGCCACTCGCGACATTGGTAAGCTGGGTATTGAAAAATACTACGAAGACCTCTTACACGGTACAGCCGGATATCAAGAAGTCGAGGTAAACAGCCGCGGCCGAGTAATTCGTACCTTAAAGTACGTTCCACCTGTACCCGGAAAAGACATCGTTTTAAACCTTGATATCAACTTGCAGTTGTACGTACACCAATTATTGGACGGCCGCCGAGGCAGTGCTGTAGTGATCGATCCTAGAGACAACGGCGTACTGGCTATGGTTTCGAGCCCTAGCTACGATCCTAACTCGTTCGTGCACGGAATCTCAGGTAAAGACTATCGCGCCCTTTTGAACGATAAAAACCGTCCTTTGGTCAACCGCACTACACTTGGCATTTACCCCCCTGCGTCTACCATCAAACCATTTATGGCGGTAGCCGCGCTGCAAGAAGGTGTCGTCACACCTAACACCACGCGAAATGATCCTGGTTATTGGCGCATACCAAACTCCAACACTCGCCCATTCCGTGACTGGTTGCGTTGGGGGCACGGACGCGTCGATATCATTAAGTCGATCGAAGAGTCTGTTGATACCTTCTACTATCAAATCGCTTATGACATGGGTATTGACCGTATTTCGAATTGGATGATGATGTTCGGCTTTGGTGATTACACTGGCATCGATATCTACGAAGAAAGTAAGGCGAATATGCCGACTCGTGACTGGAAAATGTCTCGCCATAAAACCCCATGGTATAAAGGTGATACGATCCCTGTGGGTATCGGCCAAGGATATTGGACAGCAACACCAATGCAAATCGCCAAAGCAACCTCCGTATTAGTAAACGAGGGAGAAGTGATCGCACCTCACTTGCTCAAAGCGACGATAGAAAATGGTAACGACTTCGAAGAGCAGCAAACGACAGAATACGTGACTTACCCACCAATCAAGAATGTGCCGAAAAAGTACTGGGATATGGCGAAAGAAGGCATGCGTCGGGTAAACCATGGCACGCGCGGAACAGCTCGCCGCTCATTCTACAAAATGAATTATGAAACAGCGGGTAAATCAGGTACTGCACAGGTCTTCGGTCTGGGTGAAAACGAAGAATACAACGCCGATGAGATCGCCGAGCACTTACGTGACCATGCGTTATTTACTGGCTTTGCACCATTTGATGATCCTAAAGTGGTCGTCACTGTAGTACTAGAAAATGCCGGTGGTGGTTCTAGTAACGGTGCCCCAGTAGTAAGGAAAATTTTTGACCGAGTCGTTCTTGGTCCAGAAGAAATTGAGCCTGAAAACAATGCGAAGAAAGAGGTAAAACAGTAATGAAGATGGATCCCTCTACAGGTAAAAATCGCGCCCTGTTTGAACGCTTCCATATTGACTTACCACTCCTACTTGGCATACTGGCCCTGATGGGGTTTGGCCTGGTGATCATGTACAGCGCCAGTGGCCAAAGTTTACTGATGATGGATCGCCAAGCCATGCGAATGGTGCTTTCACTCGTTGTGATGCTCGTCCTTGCACAGCTTTCTCCACGAACTTACGAAAGCTTGGCACCTTTGATGTTCGTTGGTGGCGTTATACTGCTTTTCGGCGTGCTGTTTTTCGGTGAAGCATCGAAAGGCGCGCAGCGTTGGCTTAACCTCGGTTTTGTGCGCTTTCAACCGTCAGAGCTATTGAAGCTCGCGGTGCCATTAATGGTGGCTCGCTATGTTGGTAGACAGCCCCTCCCACCAACGCTAAGAACACTCATTGTTGCACTGATTATGGTCTGCTTACCAACCATTCTCATTGCAAAACAGCCTGACTTAGGTACCTCGATCCTGATCGCCGCTTCCGGTATTTTTGTTATCTTCCTCGCCGGCATTAGCTGGAAAATAATTGCAGGTGCTGCGATTGCATTAGGTGGTTTCATTCCAATTCTGTGGTTTTTCTTGATGCGAGAGTATCAAAAAGTGCGAGTTCGTACTCTATTTAACCCGGAATCTGATCCGCTAGGAGCGGGCTACCACATTATTCAGAGTAAAATTGCGATTGGCTCCGGTGGTATTTCCGGCAAAGGTTGGTTGCAAGGTACGCAGTCACAACTAGAGTTTCTTCCAGAACGACACACTGACTTTATCTTTGCAGTAATTGCTGAAGAATGGGGTATGATTGGCTTCCTTTGCCTTTTAGCCATCTATCTATTTATTATTGGACGAGGTTTATATCTCGCCAGCCAAGCGCAAACCGCATTTGGACGAATGATGGCAGGCAGTATTGTACTCAGCTTCTTCGTGTATATTTTTGTAAATATTGGCATGGTAAGTGGCATCCTACCTGTAGTAGGTGTACCGTTGCCACTCATCAGTTATGGCGGCACATCAATGGTAACCTTGATGGCTGGTTTTGGTATTCTGATGTCGATTCATACGCACCGAAAAGCATTCTCTAAGGCGACCTAGACATGCAAAAACGCGCTTTATATTCCTTGGTTTTCTCTGCTCTTATTTTGGCAGGCTGTTCATCAACTAGCCAAAAAGAACAAGAAGGCCGTTACGAACTCGAATCCGATGTTGCACCGGATACACCGCTTTCAGTCGAACACATCGAGGATGCGCATCCTAAATATGAACCGTACAGCCTAGGTGGGAACAAAGATTACCACTTGCGTGGCAAAGACTACAAAATAGTTCGCAATGCGAAAGGCTTTAAAGAAAAAGGCCGCGCATCTTGGTATGGGAAAAAATTCCAAGGTCATTTGACTTCTAATGGCGAAATCTATGACATGTACTCAATGACGGCAGCGCATAAAACGCTACCGTTACCAAGTTACGTAAAAGTTACCAATACTGACAACGGCAAAACCACCATAGTACGAGTTAATGACCGAGGTCCTTTTCACGATGGCCGTATCATTGATTTAAGCTATGCCGCCGCGCACAAGTTAGATGTCATAAAAACAGGCACCGCGAACGTGGAAATTGAAGTGATCAGTATCAATCAGCCCACGGACAAAAAGTCATTAGAAGCGCACCCTAGGTACGTTATTCAAGTGGCATCATCAAAAAATGAAGAACGCGCGCGAACTTTAGGTACCGAGCTTGGTCAAAAATTGGATACAGAAACTTTCCTAGAGAGTGCGAAAGAGTCTTATCGCTTGTTGTTAGGGCCATTTACTGACTATTCCCTGACGCAAGCCACATTAGATAAAGTAAAGTTGCTCGGCTATTCGTCTGCATTTATTAAAAAACACAACACTGCCAAATGACCTCGTGTCATGAATTTCTCTTTGATCCCCCTCTTACATAACTAGGGATTCTGATAAGATGTCTGCAGTTAACCCAAAAATTTGAATTACCATGAATAAAAATAAGTTTGTGAAATCTATTCTCGTTTCTTCGGTTGCCCTTTCTGCAACTTTCGCTCAATCTGCTCTTGCATCACCTATCGTTGTTCCAGATGCCCCTCAAATCGCGGCGAAGGGCTACGTGCTGATGGATTACCATTCAGGTAAAGTACTGGCAGAGAAAGAGATGAACACAAAATTGTCTCCAGCTAGTCTGACTAAGATGATGACCAGCTATGTAATCGGCCAAGAGCTAGCGCGTGGTAATATCTCAGAAGATGATGATGTCACCATCAGTAAAAATGCGTGGGCGAAAAACTTCCCTGATTCATCAAAGATGTTCATTGAAGTAGGCACAACAGTTAAAGTACGTGACCTGAACCGAGGTATCATCGTCCAGTCAGGTAACGATGCCTGTGTTGCGATGGCAGAACATATTGCAGGTTCAGAAGATGCATTTGTTGACCTAATGAACGCTTGGGCCAACACATTGGGTATGACTAACTCGCACTTTGCCAACGTTCATGGCTTAGATAACGCAGAATTGTACTCAACACCATACGACATGGCACTGCTAGGTAAAGCACTTATCCGTGACGTACCAAATGAGTACCGAGTGTACTCAGAGAAGAAATTTACTTACAACGGCATCACCCAATACAACCGTAACGGTCTACTTTGGGATAAGAGCATGAACGTTGACGGCATCAAAACGGGTCACACAAGTAATGCGGGTTACAGCCTAGTAAGTTCAGCAACTGAAGGTCAAATGCGCTTGGTTGCGGTCGTTATGGGCACTAAAGATGCCAATGCTCGTAAGTCAGAAAGCAAAAAGCTGCTAAGCTACGGCTTCCGTTTCTTCGAAACAGTGGCACCGCACAAAGCAGGTGAAACGTTCGTAGAAGAAAAAGTGTGGATGGGTAACAAAGACACCGTAGCACTGGGTCTTGACCAAGATACTTACGTAACACTACCGCGTGGTGAAGCGAAAAACTTAAAAGCAAGCTTCGTCCTTGAAAAAGAGCTAGAAGCCCCAATTAATAAAGGTGATGTAGTTGGTAAGCTATACTATCAGATCGATGGTGAAGATATTGCCGAGTACCCACTAATGGCACTAGAAACCGTAGAGCAAGGTAGTCTATTTAGCCGCATGTGGGATTACATCGTATTGTTATTCAAGAGCTTCTTCTAAAAAGAACGTTAGAGTAGCAAACTTATTCGCAAAGCCGCCTGAATGGGCGGCTTTTTAAGTTTGAGCTCCTCGTCTTGAGTTCCCCCTAATTTGACTGTACTATTTCGCACCGCAACGAATATCTACTGGAGTTATCGATATGCTAACCATCAACTCTGATGCAAAATTAAAAGACCTGCTTGAGTTCCCTTGTTCATTTACTTACAAGGTAATGGGTCATGCAAAGCCTGAACTTCCAGAGCTTGTTCTTGAAGTTATTCAGCGCCATGCTCCAGGTGACTACAGCCCGACCGTTAAACCAAGTGCTAAAGGCAACTACCACTCTGTGTCAATCAACATTACTGCAACCTCTATCGAGCAGGTTGAGACACTGTACAAAGAGTTAGGTGAAATTGACATCGTACGCATGGTTCTATAATTTTTTGATAGATTAAATTTTTTTTGAAAGCAGCCTTGGCTGCTTTCTTTTTATTTATCAAAGAGATAACGAGACTTTACATCGCTTTCAGTTAAAAATCTGTTACGCAGCGGTAGAGCATCAGGGTTATCCGGTTTATAATCCAAAAACTTTATATATTAGCAACAGGAATTCCCATGCAACACCAACTTGTTGTAAAACGACTTGGCCGCCAAGACTATGAGCCTGTATGGAAGGCGATGCATGAGTTCACCGACCAACGCACAGAAGAAACCCGTGATGAAGTCTGGTTGGTAGAACATAACCCAGTATTTACGCAAGGACAGGCAGGTAAAGCTGAGCACTTGATTAACACTGGCGATATTCCTGTTGTACAAAGTGATCGCGGAGGCCAGGTTACGTATCATGGCCCTGGTCAGTTGGTCGCCTACTTCTTGATCAACCTACGCCGTAAAAAATTAGGTGTACGAGATCTCGTTACCACAATCGAGAACCTCGTGATCAACACGCTAAAAGCATACAATATTGACTCAGCCGCGCGACCTGACGCACCAGGTGTCTACGTTGCCGGTAAGAAAATATGCTCTCTCGGTTTACGCATTCGTAAAGGATGCTCGTTTCATGGTTTAGCCTTGAACGTAAATATGGATTTAACACCGTTTCTGCGTATTAACCCTTGTGGTTATGAAGGTATGGAAATGGTTCAGGTCAGCCAATTTGGCGGCCCAGACAATGTAGAAGCCGTAGAAAAACAATTAATAGAAGAACTCGTTACTTTGCTCGATTATGAGCAAGTAGAATTCAGCACAGAAGCACCTTCTCAAGGTAATAAAGCATGAGCAAACCAATCCAGATGGAAAAAGGCGTTAAATATCGTGACGCCGATAAAATGGCATTGATTCCCGTAAAGAACATGCCTACAGAGCAGAAAGAAGTGCTACGTAAGCCTGATTGGATGAAGATCAAGCTACCAGCCGACAGCCAACGAATTCAAGACATCAAAGCGGCGATGCGTAAGAATAAACTTCACTCCGTATGTGAAGAAGCATCTTGCCCGAACCTAGCGGAATGTTTTAACCACGGTACAGCAACCTTCATGATCTTAGGTGCTATTTGTACTCGTCGTTGTCCTTTCTGTGACGTTGCTCATGGCCGCCCATTACCACCGGAAGCAGAAGAGCCTCAAAAACTGGCGAAAACCATTGCCGATATGAAGCTGAAATACGTAGTAATCACTTCTGTTGACCGTGACGATCTGCGTGACGGCGGTGCACAACACTTTGCCGATTGTAACCGCGAGATCCGTGCGTTAAACCCGCATATTAAGATTGAAACACTGGTTCCTGACTTCCGTGGTCGCATGGATGTAGCGCTTGATCTAATGAAAGACAATCCGCCAGATGTCTTCAACCACAACTTAGAAACCGCGCCACGTCTTTACCGTAAAGCTCGCCCAGGTGCGAACTACAAATGGTCACTTGAGCTCCTTAAGAAGTTCAAAGAGCAGCATCCAGATGTACCGACCAAGTCTGGTTTGATGATGGGCCTTGGTGAAACCAAAGAAGAAATCATCGAAGTACTGAAAGATCTACGCGCACACGGCGTAACGATGCTGACTCTAGGCCAGTATTTAGCGCCAAGCCGTCACCACTTGCCAGTAGAACGTTACGTTCCACCATCAGAGTTTGACGAGCTAAAAGAAGTTGCACTAGAACTTGGCTTCACGCATGCAGCGTGTGGTCCATTTGTGCGCTCTTCTTACCATGCCGATATGCAAGCTCAAGGTATCGAGATTAAATAAGCTCTCGCTTGTTTTGAAAAGCTTGTTTTGAAGAGAAAAGGTTGGCTCAGTGCCAACCTTTTTTGTATCTGGCAAATGATGATAAAAAGCCATTCTACCACCGTCATTCTGAACAGCGAGGTACGAACGTGATTCAGAATCTGTTTTCAGAATACTGAGGATTTTTAGGGAAACTCTGAGTAAAAGAGTGTGCCTCAACAAGATTCCTGATCTCGCCTCGGCTCGTCGGAATGACGTGGTTTGGGTATATTGAAAAGGGACAGTGTTGGTAGCCATCCCCTTATCACACTCTCTCGCTATATCTCATTCCAAACGCCAGACAAACAAAAAGGCCCTCAAATGAGGACCTTTAGTATATCAATGTTCAAAATAGACGAGTCGAGTTCTAGGAGAACACACGGAGTTTGCGCGAGCAAATGAGTATGTTCGACACCGAAGTCGACTCATTCTATGAAGAACAGTTAGGCATAAACCGGTAGACGCTTACAAATTTCTAGCACTTTCTGTTTTGTCGCTTCGATAACTTCTTCGTTGCCGATGTTATCTAGAACGTCACACATCCAGTTTGCTAGCTCTTTTGCATCTTCTTCAGTGAAGCCACGGCGAGTGATCGCTGGCGTACCTACACGAATACCAGACGTTACGAATGGGCTGCGTGGGTCATTTGGTACTGAGTTCTTGTTTACAGTGATGTTTGCTGCACCTAGTGCCGCGTCTGCGTCTTTACCAGTGATATCTTTGTCGATTAGGTCAACAAGGAACAAGTGGTTTTCTGTACCGTTAGATACGATTTTGTAGCCACGCTCTTGGAACTGACCAACCATTGCTTTTGCGTTTTTCACTACGCGAGCTTGATAAGCTTTGAACTCTGGCTCCATCGCTTCTTTGAACGCTACTGCTTTACCAGCGATAACGTGCATTAGAGGGCCACCTTGACCACCAGGGAACACTGCTGAGTTCAATTTCTTGTACATATCTTCGCCAGCATTTGACAAGATAAGACCACCGCGAGGACCTGCTAGTGTTTTGTGCGTCGTTGTTGTTACCACGTGAGCATGCGGTACTGGTGTTGGGTATTCACCGGCAGCGATAAGACCAGCTACGTGCGCCATATCAACAAATAAGTAAGCACCTGCTTTGTCAGCGATTTCACGCATGCGTTTCCAATCAACGATTTGCGAGTAAGCAGAGAAACCACCGATGATCATCTTAGGTTTGTGTTCAAGTGCTAGCTGTTCCATCTCGTCGTAGTTGATTTGACCAGCTTCATCGATACCGTAAGGGATAACGTTGTAGTGCTTACCAGAGAAGTTTACTGGTGAACCGTGAGTTAGGTGACCACCGTGCGCTAGGCTCATGCCTAAAACTGTATCGCCAGGGTTAAGAAGCGCCATGTAAACTGCGCTGTTTGCTTGAGAACCTGAGTGAGGCTGTACGTTAGCGTACTCACAACCAAATAGTTGGCATGCACGCTCAATTGCTAGTGCTTCAGCTTTATCTACGTACTCACAACCGCCGTAGTAACGCTTACCTGGGTAGCCTTCAGCGTATTTGTTCGTTAGCTGAGAACCTTGCGCTTCCATTACACGTGGGCTTGTGTAGTTTTCAGAAGCGATAAGTTCAATGTGTTCTTCCTGGCGAAGAGTTTCTTCCTGGATAGCTGCGAACAGTTCCGCATCGTAATCTGCGATGTTCATATCACGCTTAAGCATCTGTATCTCCTGACTCAGATTAGTACTGAAAGTTGCAAAAAAACTGTTGAATGACCCGACGCAAACGTTTTCGTCACCCTAATGGCGCGCATTCTACATAATTTGATTTAGGTCATAAAGAGAAATTTACAATTTTTCTCATGCAGTTTTTTCATGATGACAAGCAATGTTTATCATGCCAGCATTGCAATCGCATAACGACAATCTATTGCCTGTCAAATTTGTGCTTTACACCCTGTAAAACAGCAATTACATAGGTTTACCGTAAATTTTACCCTCTAGCTACCGAAAAGATCATCTTTTTACTACTATGCACGCCTTATTTATCACTAATGACTGCAACATTGATGGAAAAACACTCATTAAAAGAAGACTGGATAGCGATTCTCACGGGTACCTTTTTAGTAGCTCAAGGCGTTTTCTTTCTCCAATCCGCGAACCTTCTAACGGGAGGCACGACTGGATTGGCTCTGCTTATTAGCCAATTTACACCTTTTACCTTTGGTGTGCTGTACTTTTTAGCAAACAGTCCTTTTTACTTACTAGCATGGAAACGCTTCGGCCGTCATTTCGCCATTAATAGTGCCATTTCTGGCGCGTTGGTTTCTATCTTTGCCGATCATCTTTATTTGCTAATCTCGCTCGAATCGGTAAATGAAGTTTATTGCGCCGTCGCAGGCGGGCTTTTAATGGGGCTCGGTATGCTGATCCTATTCAGACATCGCTCCAGCTTAGGTGGCTTTAACGTGCTGTGTTTGTTTATCCAAGACAAATTTGGCATTTCAGTTGGCAAAAGCCAAATGGCAATCGATGCATGTATCCTGTTTGCTTCATTCTTCTTTGTCACACCAGAAGTGATTGGCCTTTCAATTTTGGGGGCGTTTGCACTCAATGTCGTGTTAGCGATGAACCACAAACCGCACCGCTATTCCGTGACCTACGGTTCATAAATTTTTGATAATGATTGAAGCGCGATTTATAAGATTTCGCGCTCCAATCGCTATATAATACTTCGCGATTTCCAAATAGATCGGTACGGTATGCGCGACTTTCTGCAACAAGCTAAACAGACTCACAGTTGTATTGCGATTGGAGAGCTGATCTATAACCCGAAGACACAGAGCCTTCATCAAGATGCTATCGCGATTGATCTTGAACCTCGCACCGTTGAATTATTAGAACTGCTGTTAACAAGCGTTGGCCACCCACTCTCTGCTGACACCATTATTGAAACCATTTGGCAGAGCAAGTTCATCTCTAAGAATGTGCTCACGAACCGCATTAGCACCTTACGTGCACTGCTACAGCAGTACTTACCCGAATACGATGCCGCTAAGCTTTTAGTCACTTACCCCCGCAAAGGCTACTTTCTTAACCCTGCCAATATTCGTTTAGTGCCACCAGCGAAAAACCATCGGCGCGTTATCTCAACCCAGGTGGCGAGTAATAAGAACTTCAAGCTGATTTTTGCTTACAGCTTATGTGCCATACTTGCGGTATGTAGCATGACACTCGCAAGCTTGTTATGGCAACGCCAAGAAATCTCAACACAACAAACACGTCATCAACTACTGATTCCCAAAGTCGAGCTACTACTCAACCGTGTCGATTCAATCGGCTCTCAGGCGCGAAAATACCGCATACTGGTCAAAGCCATCTTGCTGCAACAACAGGTCGAATATCCATACACCGACATCGCCAACCAAGATGCTCCCAGTTACTTTCTTGATCCTATCGGTCATACGCCATATTTCCCTGGCGCACGAAACATGCAGACCAGCGACTACGAGCTCAATATCGAGTTAAAAGACGGCGCAGAGCAAGGCATCTTGAAAGCGCAGATGAACCTTATTTATCCTGCGACGGGCAAGCTGGCGTTTCGCAATGAGTACACACTGCGTTTATCTTCCTTACAATCGGATATTTTCCAAATGCACTCGGATGTCGCGCAATACTTCAATCTGCCTGCACCTTCGGCAAGTTCGTGGCAGCTTTCGAATATTCACAAAAAAATGTTATTCGAGAATGCCTTTTCTAGCCAACCTCTCAGACAATCTGATGAGTTTGCGGCTATAACAACGGCAAGACATCTCGCCTTATACGAGCACGAACATCAAAAGCTGGAAGCATATTTAACTCAAGTGCAATCGTCGTTTGATGTTTTGCCAGATGAGCTGAGCCTTTGGTTAGGTCTATTGCATTTCAAATTAGGTAACTTAGACAGGGCAAAAGCTCTGTTAACGACACCAGATGGCGACTCACGTATCCAAAACGCACTGATTTATACCTTTGTGTCTCACATTGCTTATAAGCAGAACAAACTTGAACAGTTCCGTCTCAACTACATGGAATCACTGGTGGCGCTGCTGCGCGTTTTACCTTCCGAAACCTTGTTTGAGCGTCTTTCTCAATCTGAATCAAAAGAGACTTGCCTCCAACCGTGGAAAACGTTGCGTGTTAGTGTGACCGATCAAGAAATCATAAGCCGATGGAAAGCGCTCATTAACGAGTATTGCACTAACGTAGCCAACGAAATAACCCCAAATAAAACAAAGACCTAAATATAAAATTAAGCTTTCATTAACCCCTGTTATCTTTTGTTTTTTGCCCTTTTTCTCTCACTGAACTTAGCATGCTCGCATTCAAGCAACGGCCCAACATGAAGCGGCCTTATCAATCAGGAATGTAAACCATGCTAAACAAAATGACGCTTATCGCAGCAGCAACTCTGGCTCTTTACGGCTGTGGCGGAGGTTCGTCTTCTGGCAGTGCGAATCCAAACAAAGTGCCTCAAGAAAGTTTCGACGTCTCGATTCACAACTCCATTTTCACTCCTATACCAAACACACAATTGAGCTATTCGTTTAGCTTGGATGGCCAACCAGAGGGCGACATGAAACTGAGCTTCCAAGCGATGGATAGCGAGCAAATATTGGCAGCATTGGCACAAATCCCAAACAGCGAGGCAATGGTCCAGTTGGTTAATGACTTGGTGAACTACGGCGCCGAACAGTTCTACTATTCAGACGAGCAGTACAACGACGACGAAGAGAGCAATACGCTTTACTTTGCAGGATCAGATGGTGCACTCCATGAAATCACTGACGCTTATTTCATTGGTCATCAGTTTATTGCCATGCTTATGCACAGCAGTCCGATTTTCCGCCTAAACGGTGACGACGTAAAAGAGAAAAGCCCGAATATTGACATCGGTGAAGAAACTATGTCTCTGCAAACCACTCTTACAGGCTACGCAGTTCACAACCTTCTAGACCGTTTTGAAGATCATGAGTGGGTACAAAACCTTCCTATGACAGCATCTTGCCAAGTGGTTTGGCAACAGCAAATCCGAGAGACTGGTATGCGTAAAGCGTTCTCGATCTCAGGCAAGAAAATTGAAGCGGCATACCTGATGGAAGAGAACATCTACAACCTAAACTGTGATGATATGGACTCAATGGAGTTCGCCACTTCGGCAGAACGTTGGTTTAATCCAAGCTTAGGTCTGATAGAACAAATTGAACTGCTGAAAGTACAACAAGTACAAATCAACGAAGAGAAAGTGCAGCTAACAGCGATTGAAACAAAATAAGCTCGCATTTTTTATAGATATCTCAATAAAAGAAGGCTTTGGGGAGCACACCAAAGCCTTCATCTCGAACATCAACCTTAGGGGGTGATGACACCCGAGTTTATTCTTCTATCAATAAAATACGAGTTTCGTAAGGTCGTAACACTTGATGGTTTGACGCGACTGCGTTCGCTGAGTTTTGATAGTTAGATAGCAAGTTTTTCGCTTTACTCATATCAAAACGTTCTGGCAGAACGCATTCCACCTCTTCTGCGTAGTAGTTATTGATACACAGCAGCGTTTGCTTATCGTTCTGACGAGCGTAAGCGAAAATACGTTTGTGCTCTGGCAGCAGGTCCTCGTAACGGCCATCGGTGATAACTGGAACCTGTTTACGCAGTTCAATCAGACGCTTGTAAAAGTAGAACACCGAGTTCAAATCGGCAACCGCAGCTTCAGCATTGATTTCAGAGTAATTCTGCGCCACTTCAAGCCACGGCGTGCCCTCAGTAAAGCCCGCGTGTTTTGCACTGTTCCATTGCATTGGTGTACGTGAGTTATCACGCGACTTCTGTGCCAAGATCGCCATCATATCGTCATGAGATACACCATCACGGTTGACCATGATGTCGTACATGTTAGTACTTTCAACATCACGATATTGGCTGATTTCGGTATAACCCGGGTTGGTCATGCCGATCTCTTCCCCCTGGTAAACATAAGGTGTGCCTTGCATCATGTGCACTGATGCCGCAAGCATCTTGGCAGATTCAACACGGTATTGCTCGTCGTTACCTAATCGGCTCACAACGCGTGGCTGGTCGTGGTTACACCAGAACAGCGCCCCCCACCCTTTGCCATTTAAGCCCGTTTGCCAATGATTGAAGATCTGTTTTAACTGAATGAAATCAAACGGCGCTTTGGTCCATTTTTCACCATTTGGATAATCGACTTTCAGATGATGGAAGTTGAACACCATGGATAGCTCTTTGCCGTCTAGCGAAGAATATTGCTGGCAGTGCTCTAGTGTGGTGGAAGACATTTCACCCACCGTCACGCTGCCGTATTTTTGAAACACAGATTCGCTAATCTCTTGAAGGTATTCGTGCACACGTGGACCATCCGTGTAGAAACGACGACCATCACCAATATCGTCACTTGGAAAATCTTGCTGCTTGGAAATCAGGTTGATAACGTCGAGACGGAAACCATCGACACCTTTGTCTGCCCAGAAGCTGATGACTTCTTTCACCTCTTCACGCACTACTGGGTTTTCCCAGTTTAAGTCCGCTTGCTCTTTAGCAAAAAGGTGCAAATAGTACTGGCCTGTTTTTTCATCCAGCGCCCAAGCGTTGCCACCAAACTTTGATTGCCAGTTGTTTGGTTCAGCACCATCTACCGGATCTTTCCAGATGTAGTAATCACGGTATGGGCTGTTTTTATCACCCAGTGCGGATTGGAACCACTTGTGTTCTGTCGACGTGTGGTTCACTACAATGTCCATGATGATACGAATACCCAACTGATGCGCTTCTGCTAGCAAAGTATCGAAATCTTCCATAGTGCCGAACTGTGGGTTAATCGAGTAGTAATCGGATATGTCATAACCGTTGTCGATCATTGGCGATTGGTAAACCGGCGTCAGCCAAATCGCATCCACACCAAGATGCTTAAGATAATCCAGCTTAGAAATGATCCCTTTGATGTCGCCCGTGCCTTTACTGCCACTGTCACAAAAGCTTTTTGGGTAAATTTGATAGATGGTTGCGGTTTTCCACCAGCTCTCATCATGCTTGGTCATAGCCATTTCTAACACTCACTTACCAGTAATCGGAAACTTAAAATTTGAAAAGAAAAATAGGAGGAGGCAGCCAAGTCACTGCCTCAAATAGAATTACGCGTTTGCAGGCTCAAGCTCACCTTTGGCTTGTGCACGCTTATAAAGAATTAACGTTAATGCAGCAGGTACTAGCATTGCGACTAACATAGCCAAAGCAAAAATGCCCCAGAACTGCGGTTGGATAGACAAGATGCCCGGCAAACCGCCCACACCGATACCGTTCGCCATTACGCCCGCACTACCACAAATAGCAGCAGCACACGCACTACCGATCATCGCGCTCAGCATTGGGAACTTGTATTTCAAGTTGATACCGTACATCGCCGGCTCGGTCACACCAAGGTAAGCAGAGATAGCCGCAGGCACCGAGATATCACGCTCGCCATGTTTTTTACTGATGATAATGATGCCGACGACCGCAGACGCTTGAGCAATATTTGAAAGCGCAATCAGAGGCCAAATTGGCGTGCCGCCTAGCTCTTGCATTAATTGAAGGTCAACCGCGTTGGTGGTGTGGTGAATACCAGTAATGACCAATGGCGCGTATAGGAAGCCGAAGATGGTTGAGCCAATCATTGCGAAGTCACCTGTCATGGCTGCTTTTGCTGCGAAAGCAACACCATCACCCAACATACGACCGAATGGGCCAATGATAGAGTGCGCAAGAATCACAGACACGATGATAGAGACAAACGGCACAACCACTAGGTAAAGGTAAGACGGAATGATGCGTTTTAAGTTGGTTTCAATAAACGCCAGTGCCATACCAGCGAGCATTGCCGGAATCACTTGCGCTTGGTAGCCCACTTTCTCGATGGCAAATAAGCCAAAGTCCCATACTTCAGGCACTTGCTTACCAATTAGGTAGGCGTTCATTAACTGTGGCGAAACCAATGTTACACCAAGCGTGATACCCAGAATCGGAGTACCGCCGAGCTTTTTCACTGTCGACCAACACACGCCAACCGGTAGGAAGAAGAAGATCGCCTCACCAATCAGCCATAAGAAAGAGTGTACCGTTGCCCAAAACTGGCTGATTTCCGTTAGCGTTTGACCATCAAACATCTTGATGTCGCCAATCACGTTACGGAAACCAAGGATCAGACCACCGGTGATGATCGCTGGTAGCAGTGGTACAAAGATTTCTGCAAGGTGGGAAATACCACGCTCAACGATATTCATGTTTTGACGAGCAGCGTTCTTCGCTTCGTCTTTGCTGGCTTCACTTTTACCCGTCAGTCCGATCAGTACCTTGTAAACTTCATCCACTTCAGTACCGATAACCACTTGGAACTGGCCTGCGTTGGTAAAACAGCCCTTCACCATCGGTAATGTTTCTAACTGTTTCGTATCTGCTTTGTCCGTATCATTTAGAACAAAACGCAAGCGAGTTAAACAGTGACTTACACTGGCAATATTGTCCGGCCCCCCGACCAGCTCAATAAGACGCTCCACGTCTTTACGCGCAATCTTACTCATAACTTTGTCCACCCTGTATTGGATACATTCGATTCATCATTTTGTTTTTATAAATGGGAACATTCCCATTAATTGAGAATGATCACAGTATAATTTTAGAGCAGATCGTTTTAGTGTGGATTAACAAACGATAGGCTGTTGAGTAAAGTGAACCACTTCCTCATCGCCATTTAATTGATTGATCAGCATGTTAGCGGACTTCTCACCTGCAAGGGTATAACCTGGGTCGACACTAAATACTTTAGGGAAAAGGAAAGAGAGCAATTCATTACCTCCAACACCTGTCACAACCACATCTTCACGACCTAACTCTTGAAGACGCTTAATCACGCCCAACGCGATGGTGTCACTGGCGCACACGATGGCCTGAGTGTCAGATTGAAGGACTTTGTCTACCAACTGATAAGCACTTTCATGGCTCAACTTACCCGTTTGGAAACAAGGTGTAATTTGCTTGCGTTGACACCAAGCTTTATAAGCATTTAAACGAGCTAAGCCAGTGGTTTTGTCTTCAGGATCAACACCAATATAAGCAATGTGAGATAAAGATTGCTGCTCAAGATGAGACAAAGCCATGTCTATCACACCTTGGTTGTCGTAGTTGATCGAAGAAACCATTTGCGTGTCCATCGCGATCACAACGATACGATTACCCCACTCTGCCAATGCTCGCTCATCACATCCAGTAAAACCAAACACGATCACCCCATCGACGTTGCGACGTTTAAGCACATCCAAATGTTCATTGGTTTTATCGCGATCGAATTGGCTCTCCATGATCACCGCATCATAACCAGCGGAATACAAAGCATTGAGCATGGTACCAACGGCGCGATTTTCTGATGGTGAATCTAAACGGGAGATGATAACCCCAATGACTTTTTGGCTGCCACCACGCATCGACTGCGCCGACTTTGATGGGACGTAGCCTGATTCACGAATGATTTGCTCTACCTTCTCACGCGTTTGCGGTTTTACCTTGGGATCATTGGTAAGCACACGGCTGACCGTCGATTTGCCCACGCCAGCCAATTTTGCGATATCAAGAATGGTGAGTTTTTTGCTCATAAGTGTTCAGACTAAAAGAAGGAATCAAACAAAAGGGAAGCAGTGGCTTCCCTTAACTCAGTCAGTAATGAAGATTACTTGTTTAAGTACGCAGGCACATCTGCAATGCTATCTAATACTACCGTTGCAATGGCTTCGCCCTGTTCTGTTACTGGCTTACCAGTGCGAACCAAAATCTTAGTGCCAACGCCTGCCGCTTCTGCTGCCATCATGTCTTCAGCTTTATCGCCGATCATCACAGATTTCTCCATATCGATCTTCAAGAAGTCACGCGCAGAAATGAACATGCCTGGTTTTGGCTTACGGCACTCACAATCTTGCTTGTACTCGCCAATGCCATGTTCTGGATGATGTGGGCAGTAATAGATACCATCGAACTCAACACCATTATCAGCAAAGTTCCAATCCATCCATTGAGTCAGAGACAAGAAACGGTCTTCACTGAATTTACCGCGTGCGATGCCCGATTGATTCGTCACTAACACTAGAAGGTAGCCTTTATCTTTTAGCGCTTTCGTCGCTTCAAATACACCATCAATGTACTCAAAATCATGTTCGTCATGAACGTAGCCGTGGTCAACGTTTATCACGCCATCACGATCGATAAAAACAGCAGGTTTTGCCAAAACGTATTTCTCTATTAACTCGGTTTAATCAGATTATTACATACCTTATAAACTTCAACACTATCTAATTCATTCTAGGCCTCGACAAAACGGTTGATTTGTTGGGCAAGAATCGGTAAATCTGAGGGTGCCCTGCCGTCTACCTCCTGCTTTCTATCTATACATCTCCGTTTCAAAACAGAACATCCATACATTTAGACGTCTAGACGTAAAAATATCTATTGACTTCATTCTGCTTAACCCATAGCATCAACTGAAAATTGAGATAAAGCTCAACATTAAGTTCTGTCAAAGGCCGTTTTTGACAGCGAAGTTCCCCGTATCTTTGGGCAGGTTGAAACATGATAGAAATAAAAAACGTCAATAAAGTGTTCTACCAAGGCAGTAAGGAAATCCTTGCCCTGAAAGACATTAACCTACACATCGACAAAGGCACCATCTTTGGTGTTATCGGTTCATCTGGTGCTGGTAAAAGTACGCTAATCCGCTGCGTAAACATGTTAGAAGCGCCGACCTCTGGTTCCATCATCGTTGATGGTGTAGATCTAACCAAACTCAGCAAAAAGCAACTAGTCGAAACACGCCGTAACATTGGCATGATCTTCCAGCACTTTAACCTGCTTTC
Organism: Vibrio sp. Vb0667; assembly: GCF_033391095.1. Taxonomy (NCBI): domain Bacteria; kingdom Pseudomonadati; phylum Pseudomonadota; class Gammaproteobacteria; order Vibrionales; family Vibrionaceae; genus Vibrio; species Vibrio sp. Vb0667. The sequence continues at coordinate 31,574 of NZ_JAWPOL010000012.1, forward strand.
GTCTCGTACTGTGTTTGATAATGTGGCATTGCCCCTAGAACTGGCAGGTAAAGACAAATCGCAAATCACAACAAAAGTAACTGAGTTGCTAAAGCTTGTAGGCTTAGCCGACAAACACGAGAGCTACCCATCTAACTTAAGTGGCGGCCAAAAACAGCGTGTGGCAATTGCTCGTGCATTGGCATCCGATCCTAGCGTGCTGCTTTGTGATGAGGCCACTAGCGCACTAGATCCGGCAACAACTCAATCTATCCTTGAGTTATTGAAAGAGATCAACCGCAAACTCAACATCACGATTTTACTTATCACTCACGAAATGGAAGTCGTAAAAAGCATCTGTCACGAAGTAGCAATCATCGGTGGTGGTGAGCTGGTGGAAAAAGGCACCGTTGGCGATATTTTTGCGCACCCTAAGACAGAGCTAGCGCACCAATTCATTCGCTCAACGCTGGATCTTTCCATTCCTGAAGATTACCAAGCTCGTCTGCAAGCAGAGCGTGTTGATGGCAGCTACCCGTTGGTTCGCCTAGAGTTTACTGGCGCAACCGTCGATGCACCGTTAATGTCGCAAATTTCTCGTAAATACAATATTGATGTGAGTATTTTGAGTTCCGACCTTGATTACGCTGGTGGCGTGAAATTCGGCATGATGGTCGCAGAGCTATTTGGTAACGAAGAAGATGACAACGCAGCTCTTGAATACCTGCGTAAGCACAACGTAAAAGTAGAGGTACTTGGTTATGTCCTTTAATACGATTTCTGAATGGCTGAGTTTAAACAGCAAACTACTTTTAGGTGCAACGTGGGAAACGCTTTACATGGTTGCGGTTGCCGGATTAGTCGGCTTTGCTGTGGGTATTCCATTAGGCGTAATCCTCCATATTACTAAGAAAGGCGGCCTACTTGAAAACACCAAACTAAATAGCGGCTTAGGCGCTATCGTTAATATTGGTCGTTCTGTGCCATTCCTCGTACTGATGGTTGCGATTATTCCAGTGACAAAAATGCTAGTTGGAACCTTTATCGGCACAACCGCAGCAATCGTCCCACTGACTATTGGCGCCATTCCTTTTGTCGCTCGTCTTATTGAAGGTGCTTTATTAGAAGTACCGACAGGCTTGGTGGAAGCAGCGCAGTCAATGGGGGCGACACCAACACAGATCATCACAAAAGTTCTACTACCTGAAGCAATGCCGACTATTGTTAACTCAGTAACGATTACCTTGGTCACTCTCGTTAGCTACTCAGCTATGGCGGGTACGGTAGGCGGCGGCGGCCTAGGCGACGTAGCCATTCGTTACGGTTTCCACCGCTACGATGTAACTATCATGGCCGTGACTGTCGTGATGTTGATTGTTCTAGTACAGATTATTCAGTCTATCGGCGACGCAGTGGTGCGCCGTGTAGACCACAGATAAGCATCAAAAATACAAATTATAAGGAGATAAAGATGAAATTTAGCCTTAAAGGTCTTTTGACTGTAGCAACGGCCGCCTCTGCTCTTGCTCTAGCGGGTTGCGGCGACAAAGAAGTAGACGTAAACAAAGTAAAAGTTGGCGTTATTGCTGGTGCTGAAGCACAAGTAGCCGAAGTTGCCGCTAAAGTAGCAAAAGAGAAATACAACCTAGACGTTGAGCTAGTAACATTTACCGATTACGTAACACCAAACGCCGCTCTGGATGATGGTTCAGTAGACGCGAATGCGTTCCAGCACAAACCATACCTAGACCAACAAGTGAAAGACCGCGGCTACAAACTGGCTATCGCGGGTAACTCATTCGTTTACCCTATTGCTGGTTACTCAAAGCAAGTAAAATCAATTGATGAAATTCAAGATGGCGCACGCATCGCAGTACCAAACGACCCAACTAACCTAGGTCGCTCACTACTGCTTCTTGAGCAACAAGGTTTGATTACGCTACGTGATGGCGTTGGTCTACTCGCTACAGTACGTGACATCGTAGGCAACCCTAAAAATATCGAAATCATTGAACTAGAAGCCCCACAGCTTCCACGTTCACTGGATGACGTAACGCTATCTATCATCAACACCACTTACGCAAGCTCTATCGACCTATCGCCAGAGCGTGACGGCGTGTTCGTTGAAGATAAAGACTCACCATACGTAAACCTAATTGTCGCTCGCGAAGAAAATGTTAATGCGCAAAACGTACAAAACTTCGTAAAAGCTTACCAAACGGAAGAAGTTTACGAAGCGGCAAAAGAGCTGTTCAAAGGTGGTGTTGTGAAAGGTTGGTAATCCCACTTTTCAAAACATGACCGAAAACAACGTTCCAAACGTAAACGTTCTAAACCTAAAAGGGCTGATGTAAAAACATCAGCCCTTTTTATTTCTCTATCTAACCATTTAAGTAGCTTCAATTCGCTACTTAAGGTGGTCCCAAGAGATATTCGACACGATTCGGCAGTCATCACACTTAAAATGAAATATGTCATGTAGTGGCTCATCGAGTAGCCACTCGCCATCGCATTTTGGACACTTGCGCGCTTTCTCGCTCTCCAGCGACTGACCTCCGACACGATACTGGTAATAGTACGTAGGGATCTTCGTGATGTATTCGATACGGCCACGTAAGTCCCAACCTCGGCGAAACAGCACACTATCCACATCGCAAATTTCGTGCAGCGCCGCATGTTCCGCTCGGCAACCCCCTGCCATTTGGATTTCATCACACGCTTGCCACTCAGTCTGCCACTTAATGACGGCTTTATGGTCTCCATTAAGTGTTGGCTCATTACGATACAAAGGAATTGGCAACAGGGTTTCACCACTTCGCAAAGGCGAACACGTATGAACATAAGTCGTGTACAACACTTGCCAGCTAGGTGTCTCTTCTTCGGCTGCTTGTTCTGAATTCAAATCACGCCCCAGCATACGCATTTTCGGAGCAAGCAAAGACGCATCCGACAAACGGTTCATGCACACTTTGACGAAATCTGAGTGATAACGTGGATGCAAGCTGTCTTGTTCTGGGCAAACAACACGAACGAAAAATTCACCTTCTCCCATCACTATCGGGAATTCACGACCTAATACTTGGCCGTTGTAACGCAGAGCATCCATCAAGCCATTAATGGCTTTGTCTACCGCGCTGACGGTGGTGTTATCAAAACACTCAAACTGCAACTCAACAACATACATACTTAGACGGCAGCCTCTAACTTATTCAAGAACTCAACCAATGAATCTGCCAATACATCACGTTTAGAGGTGCCCAAACGCTCTAGAATCACATTGCCAGTGAGGTTACAAATAGAAATCACATCCATTTCCTCATCTGTCGCTGCGATAAATACTGTTGGTTTAAGTTTCAAGCGGCGCTGCGTCACCAAATGACCAAGAATATTTTCTTGTAGACGCACGAAATCGTCATCGCTCCACACTTGCAGCAGCGTCAACGAATTACCTTGCCAAATTGCCTCCATATCGGCGCAGTATTGAGAACCATAAAAGGCTTTAACATCATCTTGCAGTGACAACTCAATCGCATTTTCCACATTGGTGAAACCGGCCATTTCATCACGTGCGACCGATTTCCAAAGCACCTTTCCATCACGCTTCTCTTCGACACAAGGAGAAACAAGCTCTGCAAGCTCTTCACTGCTTGGCAACTCATTGTGCTTAGCTTGCCAAGCTTGTTGGTAGCGCAGGCTGAACTCTTGTAGCGCCTGAGTAACGTTTTGGGTCATGAAGGTCTCCTCATTCCTTATTTATCAGATAGCCGTACTTGCCGGATGGCAATTGACCAGCGGATTCAGTAAAATTCTCGCCATTCTAATCGAAAACGACCACAAAGTATGAGCAAATATTCTGACGCTAAAGAGCTTGCTGGCCTAACACTAGGTAAAACGACCGAGTATGCGAACCAGTATGACCCAAGCTTGCTGCAACCAGTCCCTCGCAGCCTGAACCGAGATGACCTTCAGTTAGGCGATACTCTGCCTTTTATGGGGCACGACATTTGGACGCTGTATGAACTGTCTTGGTTAAATAGTAAAGGTTTACCACAAGTGGCCGTTGGCGAAGTATACATTCCAGCCACCAGTGCAAACTTGATTGAATCGAAGTCTTTCAAACTGTACTTAAACAGCTACAACCAAACCCGCTTTGCAAGCTGGGAAGAAGTGACTGAGCGTTTAACACAAGACCTGTCTGAATGCGCAGGTGAAAAGGTGCTGGTTGAGGTGAATCCAGTGACCCACTATACCAATCAACCTATTGTGACAATGGACGGTGAATGTATAGATGACCAAGACATTGACATCACCAGTTACGATTTTGATGCCGATTTACTTGAAGGTGCGGCAGGTGAAGTACAAGTTGAAGAGGTGCTACATAGCCACCTATTGAAATCAAACTGTTTGATCACTAACCAACCCGACTGGGGCAGTGTAGAAATTCGCTACCAAGGCGCAAAAATAGATCGTGAGAAGCTGTTACGTTACTTAGTGTCTTTCCGCGAGCACAATGAGTTCCACGAACAGTGTGTAGAGCGTATTTTTACGGATCTAATGAAATACTGCCAACCAAGCAAACTGACCGTATTTGCCCGCTATACGCGCCGTGGTGGCTTGGATATCAACCCTTACCGCTCAACGGAACAAGATAAGCCAGCTCACAATCACCGTATGGCTCGTCAGTAAGCGCATAGGCAACAGAAATAAGTTCGGCAATCTAAAGGGTTGCCGGACGTTTTTATTGTCCAAGCATGTTACTATACCAAATGGCTTCAACCCGCATTTAAACGGCTAATTGAGGCTTTTCGCCGTTATCGCAATATCTAAAAACAGTTCGAGGGAACGAAAGGATGTTTTGGGACAGTTCGCGTCTATTCAAGTTGATTGGCTTTCTTTGCTTGCTGTTTGTACAGCCACTTCATGCAACCATTTTATCGTCCGCGTTACTCAACGAAGCACAACAATTGGCGGAAATAGAGCCATCACAAGCAAAACAAGCGGCAACCAACTATTTGTCACAGCGTGAGCTAACAGAACGCAAAGAAAGTGACAGCCCTTCAGCCATGTCTCGCGACGAAACAGATCGTAGCGTTCGCACACCAAGCAGCACCATCGAAGCGCACAAGATTATCGCTCAGGCAGATTACGCCATGGGTAATGTTCGTTCGGCTATCGAGCACCTAAATAAAGCGGAACGCTTAGCGCAAGAATATCAATTGCCGTACATGGACTTAGATCTCCAGCTGATGCGCAACCAAATGATTTGGATGTACGACGAAAACTACTCAAAAGCGGAAGACACGCTTAACCAAATTGAACAACAGCTCGATGAAGCCGATGCCGTATTACAACGCACCGACAGCGTTCGCTACCGACTAGTGATGCAAAGAGCACTCCTCGCTTCACATAGTGGCGATATCATTAAAGCGGAAAACTTGTACTCTGAAGCAAAGACCATGCTTGACGATAGCCGCTCTGAGTTAGCCTTGATCGACTACTACACTGCCGTCGGAGAGTTTTACCTCAATAGCAAGAAGTACAATTTGGCTTTGTCAGAACTGCTATACGGTTATTGGCAATCTATTGAAAGTAACAGTGGTGCAAGATTAGCAAAAGTGAATCGCCTTTTGGCTAGGCTCTTCCAGGAGCGACGAGTGTACGACAAAGCGATCGAATACTTATCTCAAGCCGCAGATTTTTATGACTCTTACCCTAGCTCTCCGATCCTAGCGGACGTCCTAGAGCAAATGGGCGACATCTACTTTTATCAGGGTAAGTTTAACCTTGCATTAGTGCATTACTTCAACGTGCTTGACCATGAAAGTACCAGTAAGAACATCAATAGAATCATTAAAATTCGCTTAAGCTTGGCGGCTACCTACCTACAACTCTATAACTACGCGCTAGCAGAGCAGTACTTAGACCGCTCTAAAGAGCTTTTAGAATACACTAATATTCCTAAGCTTGAAGCAAAGGCTGCCCTGCTTCAGTCAGGTCTGGCTTATCATCAAAATGACAGTAAAGACGTCATTACTAATGCAAAGCTGGCGTTAGCGCTTGCTGAAAAGTCACCTGAAAATAACAACTTCATTAAGCAGCAATCATACCGTTTACTTGGGTTAGGTTACGAGCAGGCAGGCGAATACAAACTTTCTCTGCAAGCTTATAAAAAATACACCAACCTCGTTCGTCTAGAACAAAAGCAGCTTAACCAAATCAGTGAAGATGCGTTCCGTCAGCAAAAAGAATTTGCCGAACAAACCATCCATTACATCGGTCAATCAGAACGCTTAGAGCAAGTGGAAAGAGAGCATCGTAAATTCCAAAAAATCTCATTTGCATTGTTTATTACTGTATTGGTCATGTTTTTGTTCATTATGCGCCGCGGTGTCATTATGCAGCGCCAAGCAAGTGAAATCGAAAAACTGCGTAACGACCTCTTCACCCACTCTCGCTCTCGTTTACGTAACTTGCGTATGCTGAACGTTAAGCTGTCTCGCTCATTGAAAAAGTCGAGCGAAACTTTCGAGCAATGGCAAATGGGTGAATTGATCCACGAACCACTTAATGATCGCCTACGCTTTGTTATGATCGATTTGCCATTCTTACGAAGCATGTACGTCCATAACGGCTATAAGGCAGGTCTAGAACTAGAACGTGCATTTGGCGACTTCCTTGCGGAAAAAATAGAAAAACCGTCGCGTCTTTATCATTTCTCAGATGCGAACTTACTCTACATAGAACCGAACGCTGACCGTGATGCTTCTGCCGAAGTCATGTTCGAAAAATTCCAGACTTGGGTGGATGAGTTCGCACAGCAGCACAACGTCAATCGTATTATTCGTATGGGCATCAGCGATTATCCGTTCTTACCCCGAGCCTACACTGCAATTAACGATGAGGAATTACTCGATCTGTTATTGCTTGCTACTCACATCGCACGAGAAGTCAGCTTGAAGGATAAGCAAAGCCACTGGGTGTTCTTAAAAGCCATCGATAATGCGCCTGCTGCTAGCTTTGCAACAGGTAACATAAGAACTGCTTGTCAACATGCCATTAGCCAAGGCCTGATCAAGATCCATTCGTCCTACAAGAATGAGGACGACATCAAGAAAATATTAAAAAATGGATAATTAAACGCCTGTTGAACGTAATAACTAATGACGCTATAAAGTTTTTTGTTATTATCAGATAATTATCAGTAGTACATGGACTTAACCGTAGTCACTTCATGGGAATCTTGGAATCCGATATTCAGTCGCAGCTGCATCAGCTGAGTTGTCAACTTGACCAACTCAGACTGACTCATCGTGATACTTCACTCAAATTCAAACGTGAACAACAAGTTCTTAAACGCGTTGTGGCATCATTGTCTTCAGCTTGCCAGGGTTCGAATACTCAGGTATCCAACTACCTATTTGAAATCCAACAAGAGCTGCAACATCAAAAAGATATCAGCACTCTTATCCCGCGTTTAGCGGTATTAGAGAGGATGCTCAAACAGCAGTCGAAGACGATGGATAAACAGAACGGTTACCTTGACGAACAAATCAAGCACAGTGGTGAAACACTGCAACGTGTCACTGGCTTACCTGCGCAGTTAAAACGTGAACTACGGAACCTGATGAGTTTCTCTGAAGTTCACGCCAGCAATAAAGCTGATCAAGCCACTAAGCTACTGAGTATTTACGAACGCGCTCTGAAAATCATCACGTCTAATTCACGTCTACATCTTAGTGAATTTGAAAACAATCCTGACAGATCTCAACTTGAATGCTTGGCCAGCGACCTTCAACATACTATTACAGAGCTGGATTTCGAGGGAGAATCAGGCGATAGATTGCTGGATATTCGCGCTAAGTTGCTCCTTGGCGTGAGTGCCGAGTCTCTCATTGAGCTTACGCTCTCAACGCTGAAATTGGTTGTCGAAGCAACAAAGTTCGAGCGCGAGGCGTCTAGCCAATTCCTTGATCAGCTGAACACTTCTCTCGCAAGTAACCTAAAAACCGTTCATCAGAACGTCGACCAGCATCATACCTACTTTGAACACCGCCAAGAGCTCAACACAGAAATGAACAGCTTGGTTGAATTAAGCCAAAAGTCACTTAATCAAGCTCAAGATATCGCGGTTGTGAAAAAAGAAATCACGCCTCTTCTCGAAAAAATGGCGTCGCTGACAGAGCGATTGAAAATGACGGAAGAGCGAGAGCAAGCGCTGCAAGAGCGGTTAAGTTACAGTAAGAACCAACTCGAAGCGGTATTTGAAACTACGCAAGATTATCGTCGACGCTTAGATGACCAAGCTCAGCGTATGTTGCTCGACCCGCTGACTAAAGTTTATAACCGCACTGCATTTAACGATCGACTAGAGCTAGAGTATCGCCGTTGGATTCGCTCTCAGCAAAACCTTCGTGTTGTGCTATTTGATGTAGACAACTTCAAAGCGGTGAATGATAGCTATGGTTATACGGCTGGCGATAAAGCGCTGAAGATCATCGCTCGTACTATTAACAAGCTCGTATCAGAAACGGAAACAGTAGCTCGCTTTGGTGGCGAGGAGTTTATTCTACTCGTCCCGGAACAATCTGAAGAATACACACTGGATCTGATTAAGCATATCCAGCGTGATATTAGCCAATTACCCTTTAAGTTCCGTGAGCAAAATATCATGATTACCTTAGCTGCTGTATCGACGTCTTTCAAAGAGTCCGATACGCCAGAGTATGTGCTCGATCGTCTTGGCAAGATGCTTGCGGACGCTAAAAAACGTGGAACAAACCAGCTTAACTGGAGCTAAGATTCGTACAAAAAGCGAGCAAACAAACCAAATTTGGTGCAATCTACGCTTTATAACCACCCATTTTCAACGAGTTATCACATTTCTTCCCTTTTAGTCTGCTAAGCTGTAAAAACCCAAGTCACTTCAAGATGATGTATTTATAAAAGGCAAATGTATCATCTTGAGGTTGCTTGGGAGTTGATAACCATAAAACCAAATCGGCCAACTACCTTTCATCAAACCATACGTATAACACCAAAAAGGTAAGTTGGTACTTTCCCTCAAATTAATGCAACACAAGGAGGCGTTATGATTACCCATATAAGCCCCGCTGGTAGCATGGACTTGCTATCTCAACTAGAAGTAGAGCGCTTAAAGAACACAGCCTCGAGTGAACTTTATCAGCTGTACCGTAATTGCACATTAGCGGTGTTGAACTCCGGTAGCCATACCGATAACTCGAAAGAACTGCTCGATAAATACCAATCGTTTGATGTCAACGTCGTGCGTCGTGAGCGTGGTATTAAGCTTGAACTGACTAATCCGCCAGAGCACGCTTTTGTTGACGGCGAAATAATTAAAGGTATCCAAGAGCATCTGTTCTCCGTATTGCGTGATATCGTTTACGTAAACATGCATTTGGCAGACGCCCAGCGGCTCAACCTTACTAACCCAATTCACATTACGAACCTCGTGTTCGGCATTCTTCGTAATGCCAGAGCATTAACTCCAGGTATCGCACCGAATCTTGTCGTATGTTGGGGTGGTCACTCTATCAATGGAGTGGAGTATCAGTACACACGTGAAGTGGGTAACGAACTGGGCCTGCGTGAACTTAACATCTGTACAGGTTGCGGCCCTGGCGCAATGGAAGGGCCGATGAAAGGTGCAGCGATTGGGCACGCAAAGCAACGTTATACTCAGCAACGTTATCTTGGTTTAACCGAGCCCTCGATTATTGCGGCCGAGCCACCAAACCCAATAGTAAATGAACTGGTCATCATGCCCGACATCGAAAAGCGCTTGGAAGCCTTCGTCCGTATGGCTCATGGTATCGTTATTTTCCCAGGTGGCCCGGGCACAGCGGAAGAGCTACTGTACATTCTTGGCATCATGATGCACCCGGATAACGCCGATCAGCCAATGCCTATCGTATTAACAGGACCAAAAGAGAGTGAAGAGTACTTCCGCTCTATTGATGAGTTCATTCGCGACACACTTGGTGAGGAAGGGCAAAAGCACTACGAGATCATCATTGACGACCCGGCAGAAGTCGCTCGTATTATGAAACGCTCCATGGACTCGGTACGCCTTCACCGAAAAGAGAAAGGCGATGCGTACAGCTTTAACTGGTCATTGAAAATTGAGCCAAACTTCCAACTGCCATTCGAGCCTACTCATGAGTCGATGGAACAATTGGATTTAAGCCTAGATCAAGAACCGCAAGTTTTAGCGGCCAACTTGCGTCAAGCCTTCTCTGGCATAGTGGCAGGTAACGTAAAGGCTGAAGGCATTCGAGAAATAGAACGTAGAGGGCCTTTCACCATTCATGGCGACGCAGTCCTCATGAAAAAACTCGATAAGTTGCTAAAAGACTTTGTCGAACAGCACCGAATGAAATTACCTGGCGGTTCAGACTACGAACCGTGTTATCGAATCGCTCACCCGGAAATTGGTGGTCGATAGTCAGGCTAGCATTCGTTACACTAGGGGCATTACGCCCCTTTTTTATTGCTAAGTCATTATGTCTATTCATCTTGTTATCATTGATGCCCTAAACCTGATCCGCCGAGTGCACTCAGCACAACCAGATCCAACCGACATAGCAAGAACCATAACCACAACGCAAAGAACCCTCACTCGCATTCTGTCAGAGGCCAACCCGACACACATCATCGCAGTTTTTGATCACCACGAACAAGACAGAGGTTGGCGCGCTGAAATTCTCCCTGACTATAAGCAAAACCGAAAACCAATGCCTCTGCCACTACTGCAAGGGTTAGATGCGATTCAACAAGCGTGGTGGGAGCAAGGTATTGATTCATTGCTGTCTGAAGGCGATGAAGCAGATGATTTGGTTGCTACACTCGCAACGAAAGTGGCCAGCCATGGTGAAAAAGTCACCATCGTTTCCACAGACAAAGGTTACTGCCAGCTACTTTCCCCTACCCTACAAATCCGTGATTATTTCCAACATCGTTGGTTAGATGAACCATTTATCGAAAAAGAGTTCGGCGTAAAACCAAGTCAACTAGCGGATTACTGGGGATTGACAGGGATAAGCTCTAGCCAGGTTCCGGGCGTACCTGGAATTGGCCCGAAAGCAGCGAAAGAGATTCTCACTCAGTTTGAGAGTATTGAAGCTGCCTACGCTAGTGAAGATCTCGTACCGAAATACCGTAAAAAATTGGATGAGCACATTGAGTCTGCTCGTTTATGTAAACTCGTCGCCGCTTTAAAGTGCGATATAGAACTAGGCTTTAACTTGCAAGATATTCGCTTTTTAGGGCCAAACAAAGCGGAGTAGTGCCCGATGGTAGTTTCACACCATGAAACACTCAGATATTAAAAAAGCGCCATTTGAAGGCGCTTTTTCTATTCTAATCACTATTCCCAAAAGACTCGGGGAATAAAGTTAGTAAGGTGAAATATTCGACAGACATTGGATATGAATCGTGATTTCTTCACGATCATGATACAAATGTTTAGCTTGTAGCTTGAACTTTACCTTATTATCAATGAGGAACTGCTTCAGATTTTCAAGGTCTTGCAGCACTTCGTCATAACGCCCTTTCATTGGCAGCTTAAGGTTAAAGATGGCCTCTTTTGCCCAACCTTTTAACAGCCACTGTCCCATCAGGTGAGCAACACGAGCTGGCTTTTCCACCATGTCACAAACAATCCATGTTACGTTCTTGCGGTCTGGTTCGAACTTAAAACCATCCACCATATGGTGCTTGATCTGGCCAGTTTCCATCAAACTGTCTGCCATCATGCCGTTATCAACGCAGTGAACGAACATTGAGCGCTTCACTAATTGGTACGTCCAACCGCCTGGACATGCACCTAAATCCACACCCCACATACCTGGTGCTAAACGCTCATCCCACTCTTCACGTGGAATAAAGACATGAAATGCTTCTTCCAGTTTAAGTGTTGAACGACTTGGAGCGTCTGCTGGGAATTTAAGGCGAGGGATACCCATGAAGAACTGTGAGTTGTTGTCAGTGTAAGAGTAACCAACGTAACAGTGGCCAGGCTCAACAAAGCAAATGTGCAGTACTGGTTTTTTCGCGTTATCTTTGTTCAGCATTAAGCCTTTGCCGCGCAACGCTTGACGCATTGGGACGGTAAACTTACGGCAGAATTTCAGTAGCTCTTTCGCTTCATTTGTATCTGGCGTTTCAATTCTCAAATCACCACAACGAGGGAATGCTTCAATGTCTGCTAGTTCATTCAAAATTGGACTAATGCGGTCATCACTTGGCAACGATTGAAACTCAGCTGCTACCGCAAACATTTGTCGAGCAAAAATTAAAGACTTAAAGTCTAAACCTCTCGCAAGTTTGTCGGCATCTCCATCTTGGTAACACTCGAAGACAACATAACCTGAGTTTCTCTTCACACGAGGGAAGCCATACACTTCCAACTGTGTCGCTTTGTCCTGAATTTCACCAGCACACTCTTTCTCAAAGCCAGAACGGCAATAGAGCATTAGTTGTTTCACTTGGAGACCTCTTTGATATTGAACGCAGCAAAAAAGAACAGACACCAACCAATCATGAACAGCAACCCTCCTACAGGAGTAATTGGCCCAAACCACTTAATGCCCGTCAGCGCCAGCGCGTAAAGACTGCCGCTAAAACAAAAGATGCCGATAATAAAGCAAATCGCCGCAATGAAAAAATACTTTTGTGCTTTTTGTCCCAAATTGAGCAGAAGCAGAATGGCACAAAACACAATCGCCAACGTGTGAATAAATTGATACAGAACTCCGGTCTCAAATACACCGAGCAAATAAGGGGCCAGTGTCGCTTTTAGCCCATGAGCAGCAAATGCTCCAAGAGCGACCGAAAGCAGCCCAGACAAACCAGAGAATGAGAGTAACCACTTACTTTTCACTGTACACCTCTTTTATAAACGCCGCTAACTGCTCTATCGCGAGTGCAATGTTACCCACTTCAGTATGACCTGAGATCTTGCGCGGTTTGAAGCTGTGGTCACCATCAGGTAAAAAGCTCACCGTTACTTGTGACGAAAGGACGAAATCATCGAATTCCTCACGCTTACCAAAGGTGTCTCGTTCCCCTTGCAGAATCAGCGTAGGTTTCTCAATGGTTGCTAAGTGCTCGCCTTTGTATTTCTCTGGCTTTCCTGGCGGGTGAAATGGAAACCCTAAACAGGCAATGCCCGCCACCAGCTCATTTTCAGCCAACAAGCTCGACATACGACCGCCCATTGACTTACCACCAATAACCACGGGAGAAGAAGTAAAGTGAGCGATCACTTCGCTGTATGCTTCGAGCAACTTTGGCGCGCGATCGGGCGGACGCTTTTTGCCATCTTCCGAACGTTTCACCATGTAAGGGAAATTAAAACGCACTACACGAATACCTTGCTCCACTAATCCTTTGGCGACCGCTGTCATGAAATCATGCTCCATCCCCGCACCTGCGCCGTGAGCAAAAATAAACAGCGGTCCGTTTTCAGGTCCCTCAGCTATCCAGTGATTCATCCAATACTTCCTCTTGTTCTTTTCTCGCGGTTGCTAACATCCAGTCTCTAAACGTTGCGATTCGGCCCATATCTGCCTGCTGTTCATGACACACCACATAGAATGCATTCTTAGATATCAACACCTCGTCGAATGGTGCAATGAGTCGTCCGGCTTCCATTTCAGGTTTGGCGAGTACGTTGTTACCGAGCGCGACCCCCTGACCGTGCGCAGCAGCCTGTAGCACCATCGTTGAGTGACTAAAAATAGGACCGTGGTTTACGTTGATGCCTTCAATGTTGTAATGACGAGCAAACTGCTTCCAGTCTTTACGCGAAGTATCGTGTAACAAAGTATGTAATTTGAGGTCACTTAAAGATTCTAATGGTTTGTTACCCAAAAGTAATGAAGGTGAACAAAGTGGGATCAAAAACTCTTGGTACAATTTATCTGCTCGCAAACCTGGCCAGTTCCCACGGCCATAGTAGATCGCCACATCAACATCATCAGTCAGTGAGCCTTCATCCATATCTACGGCTTTAATACGTACATCGATATCGGGCTCTTGAGCATTAAAATCGGCCAAACGAGGTACAAGCCATTGGATAGCAAAACTCGGCGGTAGGCTAATCGTCAATGCCCCTTTTTCGCTACGTTCCAACACCTTATCTGTCGCTTCCGCAATCGAGGTGAAAATATCTTTGATATCGAGAAAGTAACTTTGGCCTTCTTCTGTTAACAACAAAGAACGATTACGTCGACGGAAGAGCTTCAATGATAAGAACTCTTCAAGCGCTTTAATCTGGTGACTGACCGCGGCTTGAGTAACAAATAACTCTTCTGCTGCTCGTGTAAAACTGAGATGACGAGCAGCCGCTTCGAAGACTCGAAGCGAATTTAATGGAGGCAATCTGCGAGACATATGGGACCTCTAATAGGATTAGTTTTTTTAATCTGAAACATTATAAAATGTCCGTTGTCGAACAGCCAGATAAATTCTATATTTCACCCCGCAACACGGGCCTGAACGGCTTGATTTCTTTGGAAATCAATTGGCTTCGTTGTTGCGATGTTGTGTTTGCAAACTCGTATTTCGAGTTAGGTAGATTTCTACCATAATGTTTTGTCCACACTCCCTGTGACAAAACATATACTTCCTGTATTTATTTTTGACCTGTCTGTCAAATTTGTTACACCGCCTAAATTAGGCGGTGTTTTTTTATCTATCAAAAATCTCATCCGCATATCTGGCAGCAATATCACTTTATTACTCTTCTTTCGGATTAATTATCGTTATATCAACACAAAGTGTATGGCTTTGCGATAAGCCTCAACATTATGCTAAGTAATGGTTGTCTGTAACGCGATCAAAAACAAAAAAGGCGCAAATTGATGTCTCAATTTGCGCCTTTTAACGTATTTTATCAGTCAGCTATGGACGGTAAACTTTTACGTTGCTGAAGCCTTGCTCTTGCAAGTAAAGCGCTTGCAGACGGCTCATCACACCGCGGTCACAGTAAAGTAGGTATGTCTTAGACTGGTCTAAGTCACCAAACTGTGTACCCAGCTTGTAGAAAGGGATATGTTTCACATCCACACCTTCGATTTCAAGTGGGTTATCGTCTTCCTCTTCAGGACTACGAATATCTAGCACAACCGCGTGCTCTTCTACCGCTTGAACTTGCTCTACTTCTGGTGCGGCTTGCTCAGACTCTTTCGCGATATCACGAATGTCCATCATGCGAGCTTCTTGAACCACTTGCTCAAGGATACTAAAGTCGAATTTCTCTTCTTCAGCTTCTAGCTTGCCTTTCACCGCTTTCACGGTTGGCTTCTTAGAGATAACACCACAGTATTCTGGCATTGTCTTCGCGAAATCTTCTGTGCCGATTTCACGTGCTAGATTGATGATGTCTTCTTTATCCCAGTTGATAAGTGGACGCAGAATCAGCGTGTCTGTTACGTTGTCGATGTGGCGTAGATTGGTTAGCGTTTGGCTCGATACTTGACCTAGCGCTTCACCTGTTACCAATGCTTCGATCTTCATCTTCTGAGCGATCATGCCTGCTGCACGCATGAACATACGCTTCAAGATCACGCCCATTTGGCCGTCATCGACTTTCTCTAGGATTTCCGCAACCACAGGCTCGAAATCAACTGAGATAAAACGTACTTTTGCTGAAGAACCGTATTTGTTCCATAGGTAGTGAGAAACCTGCTTAACGCCGATTTCGTGTGCTGGACCACCTAAGTTAAAGAAGCAGTAATGTACTTTTGAACCACGCTTGATATGAAGATAGCTTGAAACACCAGAGTCGAAACCACCCGAGATCAGGCTTAACACGTCTTCTTGCGTACCCAGAGGAAAACCACCTAGGCCTTTATGACGAGACAATACTTGGTTTAGCTTGTCGTTCGAGACCTCTACCTTGATCGTCACGTCTGGGTTTCGTAGCTTAACACTAGCGCTTTCAATCGCTTGATTTAAACCACCGCCTACATAACGCTCTAGTTCAATAGAGGTAAAGTCATGCTTGCCGCGACGCTTCGCACGTACAACAAAGGTTTTATTTTCGAGTGCAGCACGGTTGAGTTCTAGTACTTGCTCGAAGATATCGTGCAAGTCTTTAAATTCAGTTTGCTTCACTTCCAGTACGTGGTGAATACCTGGTGTATGAGTCAAAACCTCAAGAACTTCAGCGTGGAATTCGTTACTCTCAGAGGTCACTTCAATGTGATCACGACGGTTAAATACCGCGACAGACTCCGTGCGGCTCTTAATGATGTTACGAATGTTGCACTCTAAAATCTTTGTGAAGCGCTTACGCACAGATTCACTTTTTACAAAAATTTCTGGATGGGGCTTTACAATAAATTTCATAGTCTAATTCGCAGGTTAGTTTCGCAATCAACAAAGAGTGACACTCAACTTCAATACTTCATACGCAGTAAAACCGCGTTTCAGTCACAAAAAGTAGTCTGAGCTCACTTTTAAGGCGCAAGATTATACACCCAAGCGGATTGGAAAAACAAAAAAAGCGAGCAATCTGCTCGCTTTCTTATCTCTTTACTGACTTAAAACTAAAGCCTAGTTATTGAATTACCGGCACTTCTTCACTGTAGAGAGGCTCGCCTTGCATAATGCTGATTTCAACCCGTCGGTTAAGCGCGCGATTTTCATCAGAATCATTCGGTAACAAGGGCTCCGTATCCGCCATGCCTCGTACTCTTAAACGTTGATGAGAGAAGCCTCTCACTTTCTCCATCTCTTGCGCGACTGATACTGCGCGCTGAGAAGAGAGATCCCAGTTAGAACGATAAAGTTCCGAATCTAGCGGTCGATTGTCTGTATGGCCAGATACTCGAACAATGCCTGGCACATCTTTTACTAGCTCTGCAATCTGACGAACTAAAGGGCGAAACTTAGGCTGCAAGAAGGCCGAACCTTCTGGGAATGCACCTTTTTCACGCATACGTATAACAATCTGCTGACCGAGGTTTTCAACTTCAATGGCGCCTTGTTCAATCTCTCGTTCTAAGGCTTTCTTGATGCTTTCCATCAAGGTTTCCATCTCTTGCGACATCTCTTTAGATTGCTGTTGTTGCATGTCCGCTTCGGCAGACTCATTGTTTTGAGTTGACGTTTCTGGCGATTGCCCACCCGTTAACTTGCCTTCATCACGTTTTGTGCCACCAGCTCGATTAGACTCTCCTTCATGGAATTCAAGCGTCTGCTGAGTGATGTCCATGGTTTGCTGCATGATAACATCAATCGGAGTAGGTTCCGGCCTACCCGGTCGAAACTCTTGGGCAATAATGCTAGTGCCTTTGGGAATGTCTTTCACTTCAAGCTGATTTTGCACACCGAAGGCAAATTTCATTGATCCTGCAATTTGTTTGAACTTCAGTACATCCATCTCAGAAAACGAGAGCAGAAGAACAAAGAAACACATCAGTAGCGACATCAAATCTGCGAATGTCCCCATCCATAACGGGAGGCCAGGTGGCGGACAATCGCATTTGTTATCTTCATCATCCATCACGACTCTCCAAGTTACTCGTCAATCTCAAGGACACGTTTACCTTCATTGAGGTAGTTCTTCAAGTAACTATCGATCACTCGCGGGTTTTGGCCATCTTGAATCGCTAATACGCCATCCATGATCAAACGGCGATTTAGCGTTTCTTGGTCACGGCGAAGAGAAAGCTTATCCGCAATAGGGAAAAACACCATATTGGACAGGATCGCGCCATACAATGTGGTCAAGAGTGCAACGGCCATTGCTGGTCCAATCGCTTTAGGGTCATCCATGTTTGAAAGCATCGCAACAAGACCAACCAAGGTGCCAATCATTCCCATCGCAGGAGCAACGTCGCCAAAGGCGCGAAATACACCAGTACCTTGCGTATGTCGTTCATCCGTAAGCGCGATGTCTTTTTTGAGTGCCGCTCTCACAACGTCGGCATCATGGCCATCAACCAGTAGATCAATGCCTTTCTGCATGAATGTGTTGTTTATTTCCATCTCTTCAAGAGCAAGAAAACCACCTTTACGTGCCGCGTCGGCCATTTCCACAATTTTTGCGATCAGGTCTTCGGGTTCATCCGCTTTAAACATGAAGGCTTTGCCAGCAATCTTTGTCGCACCAAAAAACTGTCCCATTGTGAACTTCATCAACACGACGAATATTGAGCCACCAACGACAATAAGGATCGACGTGACATCGACAAACATGCCGATGCTGCCACCAAGCACCATCGCCATAATGACGAATGCAAAACCACCAATCAAACCTAATAGGGTTGCTAAATCCACAAAGCACTCCTCACGCTATACTCAAATACTGCCATTGGGCGGATTATTACCTGTATCGACAACTCGCGCAGAATTTTTAGAAAAATCTTAGCTAATGGATCACAAATTACACTTAACAACCTCAACCAAAATATGGGGTTTCATCGCTTAGACTCGTTGAACGCTAATTTTGTGACAATTATATAAGGTTAAATTTGACCAAGTTACTAGGCTAAGGTAACTTTCGTGCATCTTACCCGAGGCTTGATTAAGGCAGAAAAAAGATGGCGGTCAAGAAACCAGAAAACATGACCTTTGAAGCAACCATTGAAGAGCTTGATAGCTTGGTTGATCAATTAGAAAATGGCGATCTTGCTCTAGATGATGCCCTGCGTAAGTTTGAACGAGGCATTGCCTTAGCTCGTGCAGGCCAAACTAAATTAAGCGACGCCGAACAGCGCGTGAGCATTCTTCTTAGTGAAGATGATGAAGCACCACTGAGTGACTTCAAACCAGATTCAGAATAACAATCAGTAGTGAGCAATGTGATGCAACAGACATTGACGTCTTTTCAACAAAGAAACAATCAGCAATTGAATTTGTGGCTCGATCAGCTTCCATATCAAGAGCAGCCATTGATTCAAGCAATGAAATACGGCCTTTTGCTAGGTGGGAAACGCGTTCGCCCTTTTCTTGTTTACATCACAGGTCAAATGCTCGGCTGTAAACCTGAAGACTTAGACACCCCCGCCGCTGCTATCGAATGTATACATGCCTACTCACTCATTCATGATGATCTGCCAGCCATGGACGATGATGAACTGCGTCGAGGTCAACCAACTTGTCATATTAAGTTTGATGAAGCAACCGCAATACTGACAGGTGATGCACTACAAACTCTTGCCTTCACTATTATTTCTGATGGTCAATTAAGCTCGGCGGCAGAAGCTCAACGCATCAATATGATCAAAGCCTTAGCGCATTCCTCTGGTGCCAGCGGCATGTGTGTAGGGCAAGCCTTAGATTTAGGCGCGGAAAATCGCCTAGTTTCTCTTGAAGAAATGGAAGAGATACACCGTAAAAAAACCGGAGCTCTGATTGATTGTGCGGTAAAATTAGGTGCATTAGCTGCTGGTGAGAAAGGTATCGAGGTTCTACCTCACTTGGAGCGCTACTCAAAAGCAATTGGTTTGGCGTTTCAGGTTCAAGACGATATTCTTGATATCATCAGTGACACAGAAACACTGGGTAAGCCTCAAGGTTCCGACCAAGGTCTGAATAAGAGCACTTATCCTTCCCTGCTGGGTTTAGAGGGAGCCATAGAGAAAGCTCACACTCTGTTACAGGAAGCACTTCAAGCATTGGAAGCTATCCCATACAATACTCAGTTACTCGAAGAGTTCGCCCGATATGTCATCGAGCGCAAAAATTAACACTATAAGCGCGCATTTATATGACTCTTGATATTTCAAAGTACCCAACACTGGCGTTAGCAAATACACCGGAAGAATTACGTCTTCTTCCGAAAGAAACATTACCAAATCTGTGTGATGAACTGCGAACGTATCTGCTAAATTCAGTGAGCCAATCTAGCGGACACTTAGCGTCTGGCTTAGGCACCGTGGAGCTAACTGTCGCTCTGCATTATGTTTACAACACCCCTATCGACAAATTGATCTGGGATGTTGGTCATCAGGCTTACCCGCATAAAATCCTCACCGGACGTCGCGATAAAATGCCAACAATTCGCCAAAAGGATGGTCTACACCCTTTCCCTTGGCGTGAAGAAAGTGAATATGACACCTTATCTGTCGGCCACTCTTCGACATCGATTAGTGCAGGTCTTGGCATGGCCATCAGCGCACAAAAAGAAGGTAAAGGTCGCAAAATCGTCAGTGTGATTGGTGATGGCGCAATTACAGCAGGCATGGCATTCGAAGCCATGAACCACGCTGGCGACGTTCATCCTGATATGTTGGTGATTTTGAACGACAACGAAATGTCGATTTCAGAAAACGTCGGCGCCCTGAATAACCACCTTGCGAAAGTACTTTCTGGCAGCTTGTACACTTCTATCCGTGAAGGCGGCAAGAAAGTGCTGTCTGGTGTCCCACCTATTAAAGAGTTGGTTCGCCGTACGGAAGAGCACCTAAAAGGCATGGTAGTGCCTGGTACTCTGTTCGAAGAGTTCGGCTTTAATTACATTGGCCCGATTGATGGACACGACGTCAATGAACTCGTCAAAACGCTGAAAAATATGCGTGAGCTCAAAGGTCCTCAGTTCCTACACATCATGACCAAGAAAGGCAAAGGTTATGAGCCTGCCGAGAAAGATCCTATCGGCTACCATGGTGTTCCTAAATTCGATCCAACGCATAATTGTCTGCCGAAGAGCAGTGGCGGTAAGCCAACTTACTCAAAGATCTTCGGTGACTTTTTATGTGACATGGCGGCCCAAGATCCTAAGCTAATGGCAATTACGCCAGCGATGCGCGAAGGCTCGGGTATGGTGCGTTTCTCAAAAGAGTACCCAGACCAATACTTTGATGTGGCGATTGCTGAGCAGCACGCTGTAACACTGGCAACAGGCATGGCAATTGCGGGCGATCATCCAATCGTTGCTATCTATTCGACTTTCTTGCAACGTGGTTATGACCAATTGATCCACGACATCGCGATCATGGACTTACCAGTGATGTTTGCGATCGACCGCGCAGGTCTCGTTGGCGCAGATGGTCAAACTCACCAAGGTGCGTTCGATTTGAGCTTTATGCGCTGTATTCCGAACATGGTGATCATGGCGCCAAGTGACGAAAACGAGTGCCGACAAATGCTTTACACTGGCCATAAGCATTCTGGCCCGAGTGCGGTTCGATACCCTCGTGGTAGCGGCATGGGCGTAGAAATCGAAACTGAGTTTACGGCGTTAGAAATCGGTAAAGGGCGCATGGTTCGCCAAGGTGAAAAAGTTGCTATTCTGAGCTTTGGTACTTTCTTGGGTAACGCGCTAGAAGCGGCAGAATACCTTAACGCCACTGTTGCTGATATGCGCTTTGTGAAGCCGCTCGATGAAGCATTAATTCGTCAATTAGCCGCAGATCATGACGTGCTCGTGACGTTAGAAGAAAATGTTATCGCGGGTGGTGCTGGTGCTGGTGTCGTTGAGTTCATGATGAAAGATAAAATCATTAAACCTGTGTTGAACCTAGGTTTACCAGATGAGTTTATTCATCAGGGAACACAAGATGAACTGCATGAAGAGCTTGGTCTCGATGCAAAAGGAATTGAAAAATCCATCTTGGATTATTTAGCAAAATAGAATGTAAAAAGGGATGTTCATAGCATCCCTTTTTTACGTTCAGTGTTTAGTTCATCCAGCCCGCATATTTTGCGACTAGAAACAGGGCAACACCGGCCATAACTCCCGCCACGATATCATCAACCATAATACCCAGCCCACCGTGAACTCGCTTATCTAGCCACCCAATTGGCCAAGGTTTTACCATATCGAAAAAACGAAATAAGATGAAGCCAGTGATCAACCACTTCCATTCAGTGAGTGGAATATTCAGTGCAGGTACAATGCTCATCGTAATCCAAAAGCCTGCAAACTCATCCCATACGATTGAACCATGATCATGCACCTTCATGTCTGCAGACGTCACTTGGCATATTTGAATGCCGATCACACACGAAATCAGAACAACAATGACATACGCCGTAAATGGTAATTGTGCCAACAACAAAAAGAAAGGCACGGCCGCCAGTGTGCCCATTGTTCCAGGGATAAACGGGGATAATCCACTGCCAAAACCCGTCGCCAATAGATGCCACGGGTTCTTTAATGAAATCAGAGAAAGAGGGTTGGTCATATCCTTAAACCTATACTGCTAGTTTGGTTTCAATCGTCATGCCTGTGAGTTGCTCAATAGTAACAGGCTCTTGGCTAGAGCTTAGCTCAGATCATTTAAAGTGGTCGAAGCCACTTAAGTCCCAATCAAGTGGTTGATTGTTATCATGCAGCTCGAAGGTTCCATTTGGTCGGATTTGACCAATACATGTGACCTTACAGCCAGTATGAGATAAAGCGCTTTGTAACGAGCCTCGATTTTGCTCCGGCACGGTAAAACACAACTCGTATTCTTCGCCACTTGCTAAAGCATACTGCTGCGCGCTGATCTTATCATCTAAAAACTGGACTAATTCTGAAGAGATCGGTAGCTGAGAGACATCAATACTCACCCCAACCTGAGATCGCTGTAAAATGTGCTTAATATCAGAGATTAAACCATCTGAAATATCTATCGCCGAAGAGGCTAGGCCAACAAGAGCTTGTCCAGCAAGCACACGCGGAGAACTAAGGTAATGAGCTCGCTCTAGTGCTTCCGCGCCGGCTCTGCTGCGCAGAGAGTCATCTAGAATCACATCCAAGCCAGCTTTTGCATCGCCAAGGTTTCCCGTTACGTATACCCAATCCCCAGGCTTGGCGCCGGATCGCGTGAGCGCTTTGTCTTCAGGTACAAAACCTTGCACCGTCAGTGTCAGACACAATGGGCCTTTGGTGGTATCACCGCCTATTAACTGAATACCATAGTAATCAGCCAGTTCGAAAAATGCATCACAGAAAGGTGCAAGCCATTCTTCATCTGACTCAGGCATCGTTAATGCAAAGCTCACCCACGCAGGCGTTGCGCCCATCGCCGCCAAATCACTGATGTTAGAAGCCAATGCTTTGTGTGCGACCCATGCTGGGTTCGCGTCGGCTAAGAAATGCGTTCCAGCTACCAATGTATCCGTGCTAATCGCAATCTGAACATTAGCTGGCGCTTTGACCAAAGCGCAATCATCACCAGCGGCTAGATGGACATCTTTACGTTGGCTCTGACGACCGACGAAGTATTTGTCTATCAGATTAAATTCACCAGACATAATTCACTTACTTTTTGATGTAAAAGCTTTTGATACAAAAAAGGTCAGCATGTGCTGACCTTTTCATTGAAGAAATCGTTATTTCTTACGAATGTGAGGTGCTGCTTTATCAAGTACACCATTCACAAACTTGTGGCTATCTTCTGCTGCGAAAACTTTTGCAAGTTCAATCGCTTCATTGATAACAACTTTGTAAGGAACATCTTCGCGACGAGTCATCTCGTACATAGCAAGGCGAAGAAGAGCAAGTTCCATCATATCTAAATCCTGCATAGGACGAGAGATGTATGGACGAATTTTGCTATCTAGCTCAGCGTGGCTAAGTACAACACCGCTTAATAGTTCACGGAAGTAAGCTACGTCTGTCTCTGGAGCAGCAAGCGCTGGCTCAGATGCATGAAGTTCTTCTTCATCGTATTTGTCGCCAGACAAAAACTGTTCTTCAATCTTGGCAACATTCTCTTTAGTAATTTGCCATGAGTAGATCGCCTGTAGAGCGAATTGACGTGCGTTACGACGTGCGGCTGGTTTCACACTGGCCCCCATTAGGAATCAATTTCAGATAGTACATTAATCATTTCAAGTGCGCTTAGTGCAGCCTCTGCACCTTTATTACCAGCCTTGGTTCCTGCGCGTTCAATCGCTTGATCGATCGTATCAACAGTCAAAACACCAAATGCTACTGGAATGCTGAATTCCATAGACACTTGTGCTAGACCTTTGTTCATTTCACTACAAACATAGTCAAAGTGAGGCGTTCCACCGCGAATAACAGACCCTAGAGAAACAATAGCGTCGAATTTGCCAGTTTTAGCAACACGCTGAGCTACTAGAGGTAGTTCTACGGCACCTGGACAACGCACAACCGTGATGTTGTCTTCGCTTACTTGTCCGTGACGCTTTAGTGTATCGATCGCACCAGAAAGTAGGCTTTCGTTAATAAAACTGTTGAAACGAGAAATAACGATAGCAATTTTTGCATTTGGCGCTGGGAAGCCACCCTCGATCACTTTCATAAGCTTTCCTTTAACTCTATTTATAAGTGAAATATGTTCATCAAGTGAGAATCGCCGGATTCTAGCACAAATTTGTGAGCAATATCTAATGGAAATTGGAGGCAAATCACTGGTTCCTAGCCATTGACGAGTTAAGCACGTCAAAGACTAGGAACTTATTGTTCGGTTGTTACTCGCAGACGTACTCAACAACGTTCAGACCAAAACCACCTAACGCGTGGTACTTTTTGTTGGTCGATGACAGAAGACGCATATCATGTACACCGAGATCCGCAAGAATCTGTGAACCAACGCCAACACGGCGAGACGTGCCTTGTTTTTTAGCAAGCGTTGGGGCTTCACCTTTGTCTTGCGCTTCGAACATCTTCACGCGATGAATAAGTAGATCGGTCGATTCTTCATGGCCAAGAACAACCAGCACACCGCCTTCTTCACCAATGCGTTTCATTGCCTTATCTAGTGTCCAGCTGCGCTCTGCATTACGATCGCTACGTAGTAAGTCGGTAAAAACGTCTTGAAGATGAACGCGAACCAGTGGCGCTTTTTCTTTCAAATCGCCCTTGCACATTGCGTAGTGCACTTGGTTATCAATGGTGTCTTTGTACGTGACTAACGTGAACTCGCCAAACTCTGTCGGTAACTTGCACTCTGCCACACGTTCAATCGTTGTCTCAGTGTTATTGCGGTACTCAATTAGGTCGGCAATAGTGCCCAATTTAATACCGTGCTTCTCTGCAAAGATCTCTAGATCTGGGCGACGAGCCATCGTGCCGTCGTCATTTAAGATCTCAACAATCACCGATGCTGGCTCTAAACCAGCAAGACGAGCCAAATCACAGCCAGCTTCAGTGTGACCTGCGCGAGTCAGTACACCGCCGTCTTGAGCTGCGAGAGGGAAGATGTGACCAGGCTGCACCAAATCCGCAGCTTTAGCGTTTGGCGCGACTGCTGCTTGAACGGTACGTGCGCGATCTGCGGCTGAAATACCAGTCGTTACCCCTTCTGCTGCCTCAATCGAAACAGTAAAGTTGGTGGTGTATTGCGCATTATTGTCTTGCACCATTGGTGGCAGACCTAGACTTTCGCAACGATCTTTGGTCATGGTTAAACAAATCAGGCCACGGCCATAGGTTGCCATAAAGTTGATGGCTTCCGGCGTAATATGCTCGGCAGCCATGATCAAGTCACCTTCATTCTCGCGGTCTTCATCATCCATTAGGATGACCATTTTGCCCGCGCGAATATCATCAATAATTTCTTGTGGCGTACTGATTGGCATAGTCTGTTATCCCGTTATTCTAAATTTGTTATTGCGACAGCAATGAAAAATTACGTTGCAGTGAATGCTTAGTTAGGTCAATAGTTTGAGCTTTGCATTAAGCAAGTCAATGAATCTCGCGGTGTTCTGTGAGTCTGCTCTTTATCGCATGCCTCACGCAGCCACTCCCAAGACTTATGCAAAACCGTTTTGCTGTAAAAAGTCCATCGTGATACGAGACTCGGCCTTATCTTCTTGTTGTCCTTGCAGTAAACGCTCCATATAACGCGCAAGTACATCAACTTCTAAGTTGACTTTGCGCCCCACTTGAAACTGGTCAATCGTAGTTTCTTCACTCGTATGAGGAACGATCGTCAGCTTAAAAGCATTTTTACGTAAGTCGTTGACGGTTAGGCTAATACCATCAACAGTAATCGAGCCTTTCTCTGCAACGTACTTGCTAATTTCCGCAGGCATTGCAACCCAAAACTCTATCGCACGGCCAACTGAATTGCGTTCGACAATTTCACCAACCCCATCGACATGGCCAGAAACGATATGTCCACCCAATCGCGTTGTTGGCAACATGGCTTTTTCTACATTCACCTTATCGCCTACTTGGTATTCAGCAAACCCAGTTTTCTTCAAGGTTTCTAAGGACAGATCAGCACTGTAATAGTGGCTTCCGAAGTCAACTACCGTTAAGCAAACACCATTGGTCGCAATGCTATCGCCTAACTTAACGTCTGACATATCAAGCGTACCCGTTTCAACCGTGACGGTGATGTCTTCGCCCTTCGGCGTAATCGCAGCTAACTTGCCAACTGCTTCTACTATTCCTGTAAACATACTATTTCTTATCTAATTTCATTACGTTTTATGGTGGCGGTGATGCGAATGTCTACCCCAACCATACGAACGTCTGTAATGTTTAAATCTATGACGTCAGCCATAGCGCTTAACCCTAAAGCACCGATAAGCCCCCGACCATCGCTGCCCATGAGTTTTGGCGCAAGGTAAACAATGAGCTCATCTACAAGATTAGCCTTTATCATCGCACTCGCTAGCGTAGCTCCAGCTTCAACCCATAAGTGATTGATGTGGTGCTCATCCGAGATACGTTTTAATGTCGTTGATAAGTCAATTTGGTGAGCGCTGTCCAATAGAGGGATACAGTCTCCATCAGAGCGAACAATAACTCGTTCTCCATCGGTATGGAACAGCTTGAGCGCATCAGTTAAATGGTTCTGACGGTCTAAGATTACACGTACTGGTTGACGAAGCTCTTCTTGTAAATACTGCGCTTGAACACTATTAGGTAAGTCATCCCAGCGCACATTGAGTGATGCATTATCATCAATCACCGTTTTGCTAGTAGAAAGAATGCCACCACTTATCGCTCGATAACGCTGCACATCTTGGCGGGCCGCTGGGGAGGTGATCCATTGGCTCTGACCATTATTGAGTGCGCTTTGCCCATCCAAACTGGCTGCCATTTTTAATTGAACAAACGGCATGCCTGTGCGCATGTACTTTATAAAACCAGGGTTAAGGGCAAGGGCATCTTGCTCTAACAAGCCGATTTGTACTTCAACTCCGGCATCACGCAACATCTGGATGCCGCGACCTGCAACTTTCGGGTTTGGGTCTACCATGGCGCAAACCACACGTGCCACTTTGGCTTTAATCAGCCCTTCGGCACATGGCGGTGTACGGCCGTAATGAGAGCAAGGTTCTAGCGTCACATAAGCGGTTGCACCAACCGCTTTTTCACCCGCCATGCGCATCGCGTGCACTTCGGCATGCGGCTCACCAGCACGATGGTGATAGCCTTCACCGACAATTTCTTCATCACGAACGATGACACACCCTACATTTGGATTAGGGGCGGTGGTATAAATGCCACGTTTCGCTAACTTAATAGCTCGTGACATCATGGCGAAATCTAAATCAGAAAACGCTCTTTCAGGAGTGTGTTGAGTCATGAGCTACTCAGTCTTCTAGGCGGGCAATCTCTTCGCCAAACTCGCGAATATCTTCAAAGCTTCGGTAAACGGAAGCGAAACGAATGTAAGCCACCTTATCGAGCTCTTTGAGCTGGTCCATGACTAAATTACCAATCATTTCACTCGGAACCTCTCGCTCACCCGTCGCACGCAGTTGTGATTTGATCATACTGATCGCTAACTCTATAGAATCGGCACTCACTGGGCGTTTCTCTAAAGCGCGTTGAATACCGCCAACCATTTTATCTTCATCAAATGGTTCACGGTTGCCATTCGATTTGATCACTTTAGGCATCACTAACTCTGCGCTTTCAAACGTAGTGAAACGCTCGCTACACGCCAAGCACTGACGGCGACGTCGAACTTGATGGCCATCAGCCACTAAGCGGGAATCAATAACTTTGGTATCGTTCTCGGAACAAAAAGGACAATGCATATCACCTCCATATCTATACCAAAATAACCTCATGAGCAATCACGGATAACCACGCGTTTATGGTTATACGGACTCTATTAAAGCTATTTGGGTATAACGCTTTCAAACCGAAATAAAAGCTCATGTAGTGTAGCGGAATTGGTATGTTAGACAAAACAAAAAGGGGCGCAAAGGCCCCTTTTTCACTCAAGATCTCGTCGAATGTGTTAACTGCGTGCTAAGTAGTTCGCTTTACCAACCCACTTGTAGCTAGTTAGCTCTTCTAAGCCCATCGGACCGCGTGCATGTAGCTTTTGCGTAGATACTGCGACTTCTGCGCCAAGGCCAAATTGCGCACCGTCTGTAAAGCGCGTTGAAGCATTCACATAAACCGCCGCCGAACCGACAGAATTGATGAACAGCTCTGAGTTTTCCAAGCTATTGGTCATGATCGCATCTGAGTGGCTCGCGTTATGGACACGCATATGATCAATGGCATCTTTCACATCAGACACAACTTTTACACCAAGAGTGTAGCTCAACCATTCCGTATCAAAGTCACCTTCAACAGCATCGCGAATTTGTGTTGCTTGAGCCATCAGTGCTTTTGCCTTAGGCTCTGTCACGAAGGTCACTTTATCGTTCATGCGCTCTACGATCATTGGTAGGAATTGCGCTGCAATTTTTTCATGCACGAGCAGCGTATCTAATGAGTTACACGCAGATGGACGTTGAACTTTAGAGTTCTCAACCACATTCAGGGATTTCTTTAGATCAGCGGATTCGTCGACAAAGATATGGCTGATACCAAAGCCACCAATAATCACCGGAATCGTGCTGTTTTCTTTACACATTTTGTGTAGGCCAGCACCACCGCGTGGAATGATCATGTCGACGTAATCGTCCAACTTAAGCAATTGAGAAACAAGCTCACGATCTGGTTTTTCAATGTACTGCACAGAAGCGGCTGGAAGGTTCGCCTTTGCGAGCGCAGACTGAATAACCTTCACTAATTCCATATTCGAGAAAAATGTCTCTTTGCCACCACGTAAAATACTTGCGTTGCCGGTTTTCAAGCACAACGCTGCAATATCAATGGTTACGTTTGGACGCGCTTCATAAATTACGCCCACGACACCAAGCGGCACACGACGACGAGACAGTGACATCCCATTTTCCAGTACCTTACTGTCTATTTCGCTGCCTACAGGATCGTTCAAGCTAATGACGTTGCGAACATCATTCGCAATTGCAGTCAATCGTTCTTCATTAAGCAAAAGGCGATCGAGCAGCGCATCGGTTAAACCCGCTTCACGGCCAAGTTCGATGTCTTTAGCGTTTGCCGCCAAAATAGCAGCAGAGTTTGCTTCTAGCTCATCAGCAATGATGGCTAATGCTTGGTTCTTTTGCGCAGTTGACGCTGTCGCTAATTCGAAAGCTGCATCTTTAGCAGCTTTACCCATATTCGTTAAATCCACTTTGCTTCCCTCTAATTCTATTCCTGAATGACGACCAAATCATCGCGGTGAATCACCTCAGAGCCATAATCATGCCCCAAAATAGAGATGATATCTTTACTGTGTTTACCCGTAATTTTAGTTAGGTCATCACTTGAGTAGGCGCTGATGCCACGAGCCACCAACTTACCGTGAGCGTTTGTTACACGCGCCACTTCGCCTCGTGCGAAGTCACCACTAACTTTGATGACCCCTTTAGCAAGTAGGCTACTGCCCTTGCCGACCACAGCATTGACTGCACCATCATCAATAACGATGTCGCCCGATGCCGCAGGTCCCGCTAGAATCCAGCGTTTACGGTTCTCTAAGGCTTCAGCGCAAGGTAGGAAGCGCGTGCCCTGAGGTTCAGCACTTAAAGAGTCAAAGATAACATTCGACGCACTACCAGCAGCAATAATAACCTCGATACCTGCGCGGCGAGCGATGTCTGCGGCTTGCAGCTTCGTTGCCATACCACCAGTACCCAATGTTGTACCGCTTCCACCTGCGATTTTACGCAGCGTATCGTCGATGGTTTTTACTTCCTTGATAAGCTCTGCGTTCGGATCTTTACGAGGGTCAGCAGTAAACAGACCTTTTTGGTCCGTTAAAAGCAAGAGCTTATCTGCACCACATAAAATGCCTACCAAAGCGGAAAGGTTGTCGTTATCGCCAACTTTAATCTCGCTAGTCGCAACGGCATCATTTTCGTTTACGATAGGAACAATATCGTTCGCAACGAGCGCATTAATAGTGTCACGCGCGTTAAGGAATCGCTCACGATCTTCTAAATCGGCACGGGTTAGTAACATTTGGCCGATCTTGATACCATAAATACCAAACAAAGACTCCCATGTTTGAATCAAGCGGCTCTGCCCCACCGCGGCAAGTAACTGCTTACTCGCCATCTCGTTGGGCAATGCGGGGTAACCAAGATGCTCACGGCCTGCTGCAATCGCACCAGACGAAACCATTACGATTGAATGGCCTTGTTTTTTAAGCTCAGCACACTGGCGTGCTAACTCAACCATGTGTGCACGGTCGAGTGCCAGAGTGCCGCCTGTCAGCACACTTGTACCCAGTTTCACAACGACAGTTTGTGGTTGTGAAACAACTGCATTTTGTTGATTCGTTGTCATGATGTCTTCTGAAGTGAAAAACAAATAAAGAGAGGATGTTTTAACAATCAAATAGGGAATTAACAAGAGAAAAGGTGCGTTTTCGCACCTTTTTGTTTGGTATTAAATGAAAACAACCAAATTAAGCGAAATCGAAAGACTCCGTGTGATATTCGACTTCTAATTTGAAGTGTTCTTCTAAAGTATCAACCAGCTTTTGATGGAATGTGCTCTGCGTGAGATACACTTCCTCTACCACTTTTTTGGGAAGGGCTTCAGATACCCATTGCCCTTCTTTGTTGTACTTGCCAATATGATATTTAGCAGTAAAGCCTCCCTCGATGGATTCCAAATCCATCCACCAGCCCCAAAATTCACGCTTCTCAGGCGATTTTTTGTCGTCTACACATACAGATAAACAATCAAAATAATAGCGCCCTTCTTGCGATTGTGGTTCGCGCAGGTAAGGCCCTATCGCCTTCAACTTTGACATCAAGCGAAAGTGAGTCGGGCCCTGAGTCGTCTCTGACATATGAATCTCCGTTTTCATAGTTAAAAGTAAACACCCAAGAATGATTATTATTTTTAATTATCATGAGCTTATTTTTTGCTCAGATATATCACTCTTAACTAATTTAGGAGAATTGTCACCCTAATAATTCATCTTCTAGCCACTTTATGGCTAAATCGAGGGATTGCTCATATCCTTTTGTAATTGTTTTGGAACTGATTTTTTTTGCTCTACCATACTGGCTAAATAGAGCAACAAGTTGATTATCACTGTGTGGCGACACTGGATCGCCTTCAAGACTCAAAGCCAAAATAGGCACTTTGGTTTTTCGACTGCTCAGGAAGCCCTGAACCTTCAATGACCACGCCATCATCTGACCAGCCATGCTATTAATATCAACCGCATTTTTCCCCAAACGGGAAGCCAAAAGATCTAAATACATCTTCGGCATTTTTTGTAACTTCTGAGGGGAAGTAAAAATATCATGTACGGGTGCGCCTAGAGCGACACAAGCTTTGATCTTTTCCTGCTCGACAAAAGAGAGTCTGATCATGGCATTACCACCAAAACGAAACCCAACTAACCCCACTTTGTGATGATCAACCCAAGGTAGCGAGTAAAGCTCATTCAATACCGCTTGATGTAGGCAACTTGAATTCTCGGTCAAGGGCCAATGAGAGCTATGCCCTACTGAAGGCATGTCTACGGTTAACATCGCAATATCTCGCGGTGCAAGACGATTACGGAACAAACGCCACATGTCGGTTTGTAGAGTATCCAAACCAGCGCTCACCATGACCACAGGCAACTGTTTATCCGTTCTTGGTAAATGGAGGTTCGCGATGATTTTGCGATTTTGGTAAGGCACTTCAATTTGCTTGATGGTGTACTTAGTTTTTTCTGCGCCGTCAGAATACGCTTTGTTTGCCAGTACTTGAGCCTGCGATGCCAAATTGTCATTTTTTAAATGTGGGTAGCCTGCAATACTAAAACACAAAGAAGCAGTGAAGAGTTCATCCGCTGCCTCTTCTCCTTGCATTTCATTTGCTCGCTTCTGATGATCCATACCAAGCTTGATCCACTCAAATGTCCAGTTACCACTGTGATAACCCATTACAGTGTCTAACCAATCATCATTGGTTCGCGAGTGAGAAGATGAAGCAATTTTAGACAGTACGCCTTCCATTTCGATCGGAGACAATCCTTGCCAAGCCCATTGCAAGCGACGCAAATGACGATACCAAGCACGATCACCTTGCGCTTCTCGTTCATCAAGTATTTTTTTACTGGTCGGCATGTACTGGGTAAGCGCGGAGGTTTCTTTTGCTTGCTTATGTTTCACGAACAAAGTTTCGGAAAGATTTTTACTGACGTCTTCAGACATAGGAAGAACCCTAGGCTATTAGCATGATTTAATATCATAATAAAAAAAATGCCCCTATAAAGGGGCATTTCTCAATATTCTTTAACCGCGCTTATTTTTGCTTGCGGTTTACTGGCTCAGCATACTGGATTGACATATCCCAAGGCTGCTCGATCCAAGTGTCTTGAGCAATATCTACAACGTAATCATCCAGCAGCTCTTTGCCTGATGGTTTCGCACACACAGCGATCATTTTCGCTTTTGGATACATCTCACGTAGTTTGCGCGCTGTATCACCACTGTCTACTAGGTCTTCAACGATTAGGTAACCTTCGCCATCACCTTCAGGTGCTTTTAGTACCGTCATGTCGCGCTGATGATCATGGTCGTAGCTTGAAATACAGATTGTATCAACGTAACGAATACCCAGTTCACGAGCCAAAATAGCGCCAGGAACCAAACCGCCGCGGCTTACCGCCCAAATTCCTTTCCATTGCTCAGCTGGCATTTGTTTTTCAGCCAGTTCACGGCAGTAAGTCTGCATTGCATCCCAAGTGATAATGAATTTTTTACTCATTGTAATAACCTAATAATTTGAAAATATGCATCCTCAAAATCTAGCGAAGTCACTCAAAAGCGGAATGCTCACTAACTTCTCCAAAATGTTTGGAGACGAGGATTTCAAGCTGCGCAAACGATTATTCTACCGAAACACACCGCTAATACCAACGGTGATATCAAAATTCTCTGCCTATTCCGCAGAAAAACCGTCTTCTGTGAACAACGTAAAAAAGAAAAAGCCAGCGTGAATAAATCCACACTGGCTTTTTGCTCGAGAAATTAACCGACGAGGTATTTAACGATGAAGATGGCTGACATCACCCATACACTCATCGACACTTCACGGCCCTTACCGCTGAATAACTTGATCGCCGCATATGCGATAAAGCCTAACGTGATACCTTCTGCAATCGAGAATGTTAGCGGCATAACTAAACAAGTCACAACAACTGGGGACGCTTCAGTTAGGTCACGCCAATCAATGCTTACTAGCCCAGACAGCATCAAGATCGCCACATAGAATAGCGCACCTGACGTTGCATAAGCAGGGATCATACCCGCAAGTGGTGAGAACAATAGAGCAAGTAGGAAGAGTACACCAACAACCACGGCTGTTAGACCAGTACGCCCACCCGCAGCCACACCAGAAACGCTTTCAATATAAGATGTCGTGTTAGAAGTACCAAGTAATGCACCTACTGACGTTGCTGTTGAGTCTGCAAGTAACGCTTTGTTTAAACGAGGGATGTTGCCATTCTCATCAGTTAGACCTGCTTTTTGAGAAACGCCAACGAGCGTACCTGCGGTGTCAAATAAATCGACAAATAGGAAAGCAAATACGACGGAAATCATGCCTACTTCAAACAAACCAGAGAAATCCAGTTGCATGAAAGTTGGCGCAATGCTTGGTGGCGTTGACATAATACCGCCCCACTGCACATCACCAAATAGAAGACCAAGCGCTGTAACGCCAAGAATAGCGATCATCACCGCACCTTTCACACCACGGTGAACCAATGCAATCGTAAGAAAGAAGCCAATCGCGGCCAATACAGATGGCAATGATGTGATCTCTCCCATAGAAACTAATGTCGCTGGGTTATCAACGACGATACCTGCATTTTTTAATGCGATAAACGCTAAGAAAAGACCAATACCAGCTGAAATACCTGTTCGTAGAGAATGCGGGATCGAGTTAATAATCCACTCACGGATCTTAAATACGCTTAAAAGAATAAACAGAAGGCCAGAAACAAATACAGCCGCTAACGCAACTTGCCACGTATAACCCATTCCCAATACAACAGAGTAAGTGAAAAATGCGTTCAGGCCCATTCCTGGTGCCTGTGCGATTGGGTAATTCGCAACAAATCCCATAATAAAACAGCCGATTGCGGCAGCAAGACAAGTCGCGACAAAAATGGCACCACGGTCCATACCGGTATCCGACAGGATCGCTGGGTTTACAAAAATAATGTAAGCCATAGTTAGGAAGGTCGTAACACCTGCAATGATCTCAGTACGCACATTTGTGCCATTTTCACTGAGTTTAAAAAGCCTCTCGAGCATGATCGAATCCTGTAAAGGTAAAAAAAGTAAACGGTTGCGTAATCGATTGGCGGGAATTATAAAGTTATCAAATAGCAAATTCTAGATAGAATCTTCACTCTAATGCGTTTTTTTTCTTTGGATATGAAACACATTCTCTAACCTATCAAAGTAGGCAAAGGAATATATTCTTACAAAACAATAGGTAACCTAGATAACACAGTTCCCTAAAAGAGAATAAAAACTGAGCAATGTACTAAACTTTCAGATGAAAAAGGCCCATTTTTAACATGGTATCTAACAGATTTGATGGAAAAGTCGATAAAACCGAAGAATGGGGAATAGAAGAAGGCTTTGATGGCAATAAGTGAGTCAGGAAGAGAAAATAGAGATAAAAAAACGCCACCCAATGTGGGTGGCGGTGAATCATGTCAGCACTATCACTGAAAAAAAATTCCAATTTATAGGGGTGAACAAACTGTTCGAGTCACATGCGTTGACTTCACTTAGTAGCCAAAGCTTGTTGGGTATACAAAGTTACCGGTGTAAACAGACTTGCTATTCCAGAACATTGTACTTGGTAAACCTTTCATAACTATCACCTTTTAAATCAATTAAACATTCGTTGATTTCTCGGTTCCTTGGAGGCGATAAAACGGACTCATCCTTTGAGCATTTCATTCTTCTCTCAGAAGCTGGTTACAAATATACCACCAAGAAATTTAATTACAAGCATTTTAGTGACTGGAATCACAAAAAATACATAAATTGACCTTTATCAAAGTTTATATGTAATTAAATTACAATTTTATGAATTGAAAAATAAAGCCACTTTCAGAATGTATGATAGAGAACACATAGTGCTTGTTATTGTATTCACAAACTGTGACAGTTCTGAGAGAAATCCTTGTGATCGCGACTACTCGTACTCCTTATCTGGTGGTATGCTAACGGCAATTTGAAGGCCAAATCGTCTAGCATTTAATGCTACCTTGACAATATTTTTACGGTATATATTTGGCAAAGCACATCAAAAGGAGTCCTCCGTGTCTGAGTTCCATTCTGAGATCAGTACCTTATCACCTGCTCCACTTTGGCAGTTTTTCGATAAGATTTGTTCTATCCCTCATCCATCGAAACATGAAGAAGCATTAGCACAGTACATTATCAACTGGGCAACAGAGCAAGGCTTTGACGTTCGCCGTGATCCAACTGGTAACGTGTTCATCAAAAAGCCCGCGACACCAGGAATGGAAAATAAGAAGGCTGTTGTACTTCAAGCACACATCGACATGGTGCCGCAGAAAAACGAAGACACTGAACACGACTTCACCAAAGATCCAATCCAGCCTTACATCGATGGCGAATGGGTAACTGCGAAAGGCACGACGCTTGGTGCAGATAACGGTATTGGTATGGCTTCTTGCCTTGCTGTATTGGCATCTAAAGATATTAAGCACGGTCCACTCGAAGTTCTGCTGACGATTGATGAAGAAGCAGGCATGACTGGCGCATTTGGCCTTGAAGCTGGTTGGTTAGAGGGTGAGATTCTTCTAAATACAGACTCTGAGCAAGAAGGCGAAGTCTACATGGGTTGTGCAGGTGGCGTTGATGGCACCATGACTTTCGATATTTCTCGAGAATCAACGCCTGCAGGTTTTGTAACACGCCAACTGACGCTGAAAGGCCTAAAAGGTGGTCACTCAGG
Organism: Vibrio sp. Vb0667; assembly: GCF_033391095.1. NCBI lineage: Bacteria > Pseudomonadati > Pseudomonadota > Gammaproteobacteria > Vibrionales > Vibrionaceae > Vibrio > Vibrio sp. Vb0667. The sequence goes on from NZ_JAWPOL010000012.1 coordinate 67,770, forward strand.
TTGTGACATTCACACAGGTCGCGGTAATGCCAACAAATTACTTGGTCGTTTCCTTGCCGGTCATGCTCAAGAGCTTGATTTACGTTTAGTCGAATTCCGTGGTGGTAGCTTACGTAATGCAATCCCTCGCGAAGCGTTTGTTACTGTCGCGCTTCCTGTCGAAAACCAAGACAAACTTGCTGAGCTGTTCAACCACTACACTGAGCTGCTTAAAACTGAATTGGGTAAAATCGAAACAGGTATCGTAACCTTTAATGAAGCGATCACGACTGACGCGCAAGTATTTTCAATCGCCGATCAGCAACGATTCATTGCGGCACTTAACGCTTGTCCAAACGGCGTAATCCGTATGAGTGATGAGGTGGAAGGCGTTGTTGAAACTTCTCTAAACGTTGGTGTGATCAGCACAGAAGAAAATAAAGTCACCGTGCTTTGCTTGATTCGTTCTCTCATTGACTCTGGCCGTAGCCAAGTGGAAAGCATGCTGCGCTCGATTACTGAGCTAGCAGGCGCACAAATTCAGTTCTCAGGCGCTTACCCTGGCTGGAAGCCAGATGCAGATTCCGAGATCATGGCAATTTTCCGTGATATGTATGAAGGCATTTACGGTCATAAGCCGAACATCATGGTCATCCATGCTGGTCTTGAGTGTGGCCTATTTAAAGAACCATACCCACACATGGATATGGTTTCTTTCGGTCCAACAATAAAATTCCCTCACTCTCCAGATGAGAAAGTGAAGATTGATACTGTTCAGTTGTACTGGGATCAGATGGTCGCGCTTTTAGAAGCGATTCCAGAGAAAGCATAATTCAATCACGAAAAATGACAAAGGGTGCCATACGGCACCCTTTTTTTGGTTTAGTTGAACCCAACTACACACGGTTTTGCGCGTAAGCGGCTAATTCATCCATTGAGGTTTGTGCAGCAACTTCACCATCAATGTAGTAAGTAACAAACTCACCATCGCGTACACCCATGAGTGTCGCCTTTTCACCGTTACTGTAAGTAATATCCATTTGAACAGTGTTCTCATCGATTTGCTGCATTCGCCCCTGCTCAATGACACGGTTATCCGCTAATGGTGCGATTGGTGCCGTCGTTAACGACTTATCTAACTGGTGATTGACATCAATGTAAGTATCTACCTTTGTATCGAAGATATGTGGCTTACCATTTAACGGGTTCTTACCCGTCCAAAATTCTAGAGAGTTAAACACGATATAATCCGCTGCGATCGCGACACCATAAACAGGCGCTAAAAGCATATTTAGACCACCTCGAGCGTAACGGTTGTCAACAGCTTTCAAGTTAAACCCCATGACATAACCTGTCACGGCATTACTACCTACGCAACCTGAAAGTGAAACTGCTACCGCAGTCAATGCACCAATTTTAGCAATTGCCTTTTTCATCAAAACCTCTAGTTAGAAAGTGTGAAACCTCAAATTCGGCGCGGATATTATCGGATAAAAAGTAGGGTTAAAAGTCCGTTTTTTTGTCCTCCATGAACAGTATTATTTTTAATACAGTCACATTTTTTAAGGCTATTATTGCGCACTCTTCTCTATGTCTTGTTATGTATTAAACTGATAGAAAAGATCATATTGAAAACAAAAACTTCACACATACCAAAATTTCACGCATGACGATTAAAGTAATTTGTCGTGTCCTTAATGAGAATGATTAGTGCGATTTTGCAGCAATTGTTACATTGCTGATGACGCATTTGACAGAGATGGTTTATGGCCAGAAGTAAAAAAAGCAAAGTGTTTGAGCTCTTAGGACATCAAATACAACCAGGACAACGATTAGAGATCGAATTTGAAGCAGCGAAGCTATATACACATTCGCCTTTATCTATTCCTGTGGAAATCATCCATGGGAAACAAGAAGGACCAGTGTTAATGGTGAATGCTGCTATCCATGGTGATGAGCTTAATGGCGTAGAAATCGTTCGTCAGATCATTAACCAACTGGATCCACAAAAACTGAAAGGCACTGTCATTGCAGTACCTATCGTTAACGTTTTTGGCTTCATCCATAAATCTCGTTACTTGCCCGACCGACGAGATCTCAACCGTTGCTTTCCTGGCAGTGAAAAAGGCGCACTTGCATCTCGTATGGCACACGGGTTCTTTAACAACATTGCCAAGCGTTGTGACTACATTTTGGATCTACACACAGGGGCAATTCATCGCACGAACTTGCCACAGATTCGCGCAAACTTAAGCAACCCAGAAACTCTACGTATTGCTCAAGCATTTTCGACGCCAGTGATTGTTGATTCAGCATTGCGTGATGGCTCTTTACGCAGTGAAGCAGAAAAATGCGATATTCCAGTGCTCACCTACGAAGCTGGCGAAGCATTGCGTTTTGATCCACTTTCGATAAGCGCTGGTGTACTCGGGGTTCGGCGCGTAATGCAAGCCATTGGTATGTTGCGTGCGAGCAGGAAAAAGCTGCCTGAGCCTATCATAGCGAAGTCCACCAGCTGGGTTCGCGCGTCAGGTAACGGCATTTTGCGTACTGTCGTTAATCTGGGAGACAAAGTAGAACAGGGGGAATCGCTCGCTTACATTAGCTCTCCTCTTGGTCATGATGAGATAGAACTAAAAGCCCCGAAGCGTGGTTTGGTTATCGGTCAACAAACATTACCATTGGTGAACGAAGGCGATGCAATTTTCCACCTTGCCTATTTTAACCAAGGTGATAATGCTTTAGAGCAAGCAGTCGAAAGCTATATTGAAGGCCTCACTGAATTCGATGCCGAGCCGCTGACAACCGGACAGATACCGTTAGAAACTCAGTAATTCCTATCAAGTAGGCGCCTGATTAGCTCAAAAGGAGCAACAGTGCTCGCACTATCTTGTTTAAAGCCAATAAGCTCAGCGTCCATGATGCTGGGCTTTTTGTTTTATGTACGCTAACGATACTTATCGTAGTTTCCACGAATGGATAAAAAACTTTACAATCCATCGCAAAAACACATTTGATAATTAATCTCATTATCATTTATTAATCGTAATAATGTTCTTATAATCCGAGCTTCATAAAAACACTATAAATCATCAATATGAAACGATTAATAAGTCATCCATTCAAAGTAAATCTCATTTCACTGGCTTTGCTCTTCCCTCTTTATTCATATGCTGAGACAACGCCAAATGAAGAGCTTGAAGTCATAGGCGTTCGTTATGCCAAACCTATTACCATTGCTGAGCCTGCGCAAACCACCATTAATTGGTCAGAGATTGAAGAGCAACAGTACTCTAATTTTGCCTCAATGATCGATGCCGTTCCCGGTGCATCAATAGATGGTGGCGGTCGTTCTGGTGGCGAACGTATTAACATTCGTGGTTTTGATGATCCAAGCGATATCGCCGTCTTTGTCGATGGCGCTCCAATTGGCTTTCAACAATACCGCTACGGTACCTTCTTTTTTGATCCGTTCTTAATTGGCGAAGCAGAAATTATCAAGGGCGCGCACGACTATCGAGCACTCAACGGGAAGTTTGGTGGCTCCATTCGCATTAAAACCAAAAGTGTCGATGATCTCCTTTACGGCGACAGAAACTTTGGTGCTCGCATCTCAAGTGCATACAACACTAACGGTGATGAGAACGCCTACACGCTAACACTCTATGGTAAAAACGATACTGGTTTTTATTTTCTAGCGAATGGCTCGGTAAAAGATTCTGATGACATTAAAGTCGGAGGTGGTGAAACGTTGGATTACTCAGGTTATGAGCAAGAAAACATGCTCGTAAAGGTCGGTTATGAAAACAACGATCACGAGTTTGAAATTAGCCACACTCGCTACAAAGATGAAGGTCGTAAACCTTGGGCTAACCGCCGCGGAAAAATGCCTAACATCACCGAATACAATATCAAGAAATACGGCTCATTAGAAAAAGCCCAATACGCTTACACCGTTGATAACAAATACACGGACAACACCACAACCATCTCTTACCACTACATGCCGACTAACCCGTATATTGATTTCAATATCAAAATGGCACGTTCCGAAAACGATCGTCATTGGGTTCGCCCTGACGTAGCATTCGAGAAAATGTTCGTTTCTGTTGGCAGTTACGGTCATGAGTCATGGCTGAGTTACGAGCGTGACTACGTTGATGTGTTTAACCAAGCACAATTCGGAGACCACACTCTAGTCACTGGGCTTCAATATCAAAAAACCGATAGAGACTCGTTAGTATTCAACGCATCATACGACAGTAATGAAGCGAAAAACTACGGTTGGTACACCCCTTACTACGAACCATCTGGCACGCAGTCAATTTATGCCGCTTACATTGCTGATCACTATCAAGCAACAGACCGCCTAACAATCACACCTTCTCTGCGTTACGAATACATCAAGAGTGAAGGAAAAGGGAACGCAGCGCCGGATTATAATGATCCAGCTGCCGGACATGACTATGGTGAAACGACGCATAAAGGCTTTAGCCCACGTTTGGATATCGACTTTGATGCGAGCAATAATACGCGTTTAAACGCCTCCTACGCCTACGCTTTAAAAGCACCAACCGTTGATAACATCTACTCAGTGCAATATGCGCGAGCTACCGCTACGGCTACTGCTTTGAATCTGGACGTGTCTCGTATCCATGCTTATCAAGCAAGCGTTATCAACTTAACGGAAGGGCTGGTGAACTCTCGCGATAACCTCGCAACAGAGTTAACTATGTTCTATAACGATGTTAGCGACACAGTTGATATACGAACGGGCGAAAACCTCGACAAAAATACTACTGAGTTACAAAGCTGGAATACAAACCTAGATGGCTTTAAAAACTATGGCTTTGAGCTAATTTCACAATACCGGATTGAAGATTTCTACAGTAATTTCTCAGCAAGTTACATTCGCGGCAAAAACAAAGGTAGCCTATCTGACTCTACAGGTTCAGATGATGATCATCCTGATGTACCGCCATTAAACATTAATCTGGGTTTAGGTTACGAATGGATTCCTGGTTTACGTACGGGCTGGGAAGTCCGTTGGTATGATGCGCAAACCAAAACCAAGGCAAGCGGTAATAATTTAAAAGTGAAATCGCCAAGTGAGCAATACACGCTACAAAACGCTTACGTGGTTTGGGAAATACAACAAGTCGAAGGCTTGAGCGTTGGCGCGGTTGTGAAAAACTTAACCGATCGTTACTACGAAGCATACCTATCTAATGGCGTGCCTTCGCCTGGTCGCGAAGTCAAACTGCACCTCACTTATCAATACTAACCATACCTAAAAGATGCAGGGCAGACATTAACTGCCCTGTTATATCGTATCCAATGGCCATAATTGCACGCCGTTTTATTTATCAGTATTATCAATTCCTTTTGCTTGCATACACATTATGAACAATCTAAAAACACGGCTTCTTCTGATTTGCTTCTTCCCTGTAGGTAGCCTAGCGCAAGCTTCTGAGAACATTGCAGACTACTTACAAGAACAAAGCAAGCACCAAGTTTCAGAAGATTTTTACGCACAGCCAACAGCAAATAACCTGAATCTAGATGCAAAAACTAACTCTTTAACTTGGCACGAAGATGGTAAGCCGGATCACTGTCGTTACGCCAAGCAGCCCAAAGACGTCGCAACACATTTCGACTACGGTGAAGCAAACGATCTATCTGACGGCTTACAACACTTTGATTTACCGGAAAGACATTCTGCAAAGGTCAAATCGACACATCGCACTTATGCTAATAACCCTCACCTTCTTCCTGGCAATAAACAATTTGCAGCCCCTGAAGACGGCACGTTTAGCCTGTCCGTATCATCGGATTGTTTTTAGCCGATATAAATAAAAAATGCCCTAAGACAAAACTCAGGGCATTTTCACTATTTGTTTGATGGGTAACGTCACCATCTCACCGATTTAAACTTATTCTTCGTCAGTGTCTACTTCGGTTTCACGTGCTTTGCGGGCTTCTTCTTTACGAACTTTTGCCGCTAGTTGTTCTGCTTCGCGCTCTTGACGTTGCGCTGCTTTACGCTCGTTACGAACCACTTGGTTTTGGATAAATCCAGCCAGTTCTTGTTCAGCCCAAGCTTGTGCTTTCTCTTCGCTGTCAAAGCCTGTTTCACGCTTTGATACTACAGTCTTACGAGATGTCACTTGGCGAGTGATTTCTGCGCTCCAGCCGTTACGTTTTTCAGTGACGCGGATAGCAAATTTTGGATTCTTAGACATTTCTTTCATTTCCTAAGGGATTTAGGGATCAATCAGGGATTCGGTCAACTTGATAACTCCATCTAAGCTGAGCTGTTTAACACCATCCCTTGGTAAGCGCGGTATTAGAGCATAAAAGTAATCTAAACGCTGCAAGTTTTTTACGCTAGATAATAGATGACAAAGAAGAGGCAGAACAAAGCAACGTTTCGCCAAGTCACTAGAAAGAGCGACGAAGAAAAAAGAGTGATAAGAAAAAAGAAAGCGCTGGTCTCTCAACCAACGCTTTACTTAAGCTAGATTAACCTTGGTTAATTAACCGATATTCTTACGGGCATTTTGGAACATACGCATCCAAGCGCCATTTTCACCCCAACCTTCCGGAGCCCAAGAATTTGCAACTGTGCGGAATACGCGCTCTGGGTGAGGCATCATGATAGTTACGCGACCGTCTGCTGTTGTTAAACCGGTAATCGCGTTTGGCGAACCATTCGGGTTGTTCGGGTATTGTTGTGTTGGGTTACCGAGGTTATCCACGTAACGAACCGCAACCGTACCTGATGCTTCAATCGCTGCTAGGTGCTCTGTATCACGTACTTCTACACGCCCTTCTCCGTGGGAAACCGCGATTGGCATGCGCGAACCAGCCATGCCGTCGAAGAATACAGAATCAGATTTCTGTACTTCGACTAGGCTAAAGCGCGCTTCAAAACGCTCAGATTCGTTGCGAACAAAACGTGGCCACAAGTCTGCACCAGGGATCAGTTCTTTCAAGTTCGACAGCATCTGACAGCCGTTACACACACCTAAAGAGAACGTCTCTTCACGGTTGAAGAACGCTTGGAACTGCTCACGTGCTTGTGCGTTAAACAGGATAGACTTAGCCCAACCTTCACCCGCACCTAGTACGTCGCCGTAAGAGAAGCCACCACAAGCTACTAGGCCATGGTATTCATCCAGTACCGCTTGGCCTGTTAGGATATCGCTCATATGGATGTCGGTTGCTTCAAAGCCTGCTCTGTCAAACGCTGCTGCCATTTCGACGTGGGAGTTAACGCCCTGCTCACGTAGAATTGCCATCTTAGGTTTAGCACCTTTCGCAATGTACGGTGCTGCAACGTCTTCATTTACGTCGAAGCTGAGCTTAACGTTTAGACCCGGGTCAGAGTTGTCTTTCTTAGCTTCGTGCTCTTGGTCTGCACACGCTGGGTTATCACGTAGGCTTTGCATCTTATGCGTTGTTTCAGCCCAGATAACGCGTAGTTCGGTACGTGAACGTTCAAGCACAACTGCATCACCAGAAGTGATAACAAAGTCGTCTGAAGCTTCAACAGAACCAATAACATGTGAGCATGCCTCTAAGCCGTTTGCCGCCAGAGTAGATAGAACTGAATCTAGATCATCATTCTTAACTTGAACAACCGCACCTAGCTCTTCGTTAAATAGAACGGCTAGCGCATCATCACCCAGCTCTGCGATGTTCGCTTTTACGCCACAGTGACCCGCGAATGCCATCTCAGCCAGTGTAACAAACAGACCGCCGTCGCCTTTATCGTGGTAAGCCACTAGCTTGTCATCACGTACTAACGCTTGCATTGCATCAAAGAAGCCTTTTAGCTGCTCTGCATTATCTACGTCAGCAGGTTTGTCACCCAGCTGTTTGTATACTTGTGCCAATGCTGTCGCACCTAAGCGGTTTTTGCCGTTACCCAAGTCAACAAGAACTAGAGAAGTCTTTCCTTTGTCAGTGCGTAGTTGTGGAGTCACGGTCTTACGTACGTCTTCCACACGGCCAAATGCCGTGATAACTAACGACAGTGGAGAAGTGACTTCTTTGCTCTCGCCGTTTTCTTCCCACTTGGTTTTCATCGACATGGAGTCTTTACCAACTGGGATAGTCAAACCTAACGCAGGACACAATTCTTCACCAACCGCTTTCACTGCTTCGTAAAGACCCGCATCTTCACCTGGGTGACCCGCTGGAGACATCCAGTTCGCAGACAGTTTAATGTGTTTAATATCACCGATGTCTGTTGCCGCAATGTTCGTTAGTGACTCACCAACGGCTAGGCGAGCCGATGCTCCAAAGTCTAGTAATGCCACTGGCGTGCGCTCACCCATCGACATTGCTTCGCCATGGTAAGTGTCGTAGCTTGCCGCTGTTACTGCGCAGTTTGCTACTGGTACCTGCCAAGGACCAACCATTTGATCACGAGCAACCAGACCCGTTACTGTTCGGTCACCGATAGTAATTAGGAATGTTTTTTCTGCAACAGCAGGAAGACGAAGTACGCGATCCACCGCTTCATTAAGCTCAATACCATCACGAACAATGGCAGGGCTTTCCACTTTTAGTGTGGTTGCGTCGCGGTGCATCTTCGGTGGCTTACCAAGCAGGATATCCATTGGCATATCGATTGGCGTATTGTCGAAGTGAGAATCTTCTAGCGTTAGATGACGCTCTTCTGTCGCCACACCCACCACTGCATACGGTGCGCGTTCACGCTTACAGATGGCGTCGAATGCTTCCATGTTTTCTGGCGCTACCGCTAGAACGTAACGTTCCTGTGATTCGTTACACCAGATTTCCAGTGGGCTCATGCCCGGCTCATCGTTTGGTACATCGCGTAATTGGAACTTACCGCCACGCTCACCGTCGTCGACAAGTTCAGGCAATGCGTTAGAGATACCGCCTGCACCCACATCATGGATAAATGCGATTGGGTTGTCGTCGCCTAACTGCCAACAACGGTCGATCACTTCCTGACAGCGACGTTCCATCTCTGGGTTTTCACGCTGTACTGAAGCGAAGTCCAGATCTTCTGCTGACTGACCAGATGCCATGGAAGATGCCGCACCACCACCAAGACCGATGTTCATTGCCGGACCACCAAGTACGATTAGGCTCGCACCCACTGGAATCTCTTTCTTCTGTACGTGTTCATCGCGGATGTTACCCATACCACCAGCAATCATGATTGGTTTGTGGTAACCACGAATTTCTTCACCCGCATGAGAAGTGACTTTTTCTTCGTAAGTACGGAAGTAACCCAATAGATTTGGACGACCAAATTCGTTGTTGAATGCCGCGCCGCCAAGAGGGCCTTCAAGCATGATGTCTAACGCATTCACAATACGACCCGGCTTGCCGAAGTCGGTTTCCCATGGCTGTTCAAAACCAGGAATACGTAAGTTAGAGGTTGTAAAACCAACCAGACCCGCTTTTGGCTTACCGCCGATGCCCGTCGCGCCTTCGTCACGGATTTCACCGCCTGAGCCAGTCGATGCGCCCGGCCATGGAGAGATTGCCGTTGGGTGGTTGTGCGTTTCTACCTTCATCAAGATGTGCGTATCTTCATGGTGGTACGTGTATTGACGAGATTTAGGGTCAGGGAAGAAACGCCCCGCTTTAGAACCAGTCATAACGGCTGCGTTGTCTTTGTATGCAGACAGCACATAGTCAGGTGTCGTTTCAAAAGTGTTTTTGATCATTTTGAACAAAGACTTAGGTTGATCTACCCCGTCGATAGTCCAATCTGCGTTAAAAATTTTGTGGCGACAATGCTCTGAGTTCGCCTGAGCAAACATCATCAATTCAATGTCGTTTGGGTTACGCCCAAGCTTAGTAAAGTTCTCTACCAAGTAATCAATTTCATCTTCTGCGAGTGCCAAGCCAAGGGAAACGTTTGCCTCTTCAAGCGCAAGACGACCGCCAGCTAAGATATCAACATGTGCGACAGGCTTAGGCTCTGCAACAGTAAATAATGCTGATGCGGCTTCAAATTCTGTGAATACTGTTTCCATCATGCGGTCGTGAATTAACGCTTTAACAGCGTCAGCTTGAGCTTCTGAGAGAACAACTGAAGATTCGACATAATAAGCCGTACCACGCTCTAGACGTTTCACTTTCTCCAGACCACAGTTAACAGCGATATCGGTAGATTTAGAAGACCAAGGCGAGATAGTGCCAGGACGAGGCGTGACAAGAAGTAGAAGACCTTCAGGCTCATGCTCTTCGATGGTTGGGCCGTAAGTTAGTAACTTTTCAAGTTTTTCTAACTCTTGGTCATCAAGGTCTGACTTTAGATCGGCAAAGTGCATAAACTCGGCATAAATGCCAGTTACAGGCAGATCTTGTTCACGACAAAGTTCCAGTAGTTTATTAACACGAAACTCAGAAAGAGCTGGGGAGCCACGCAAAATTCTCATGTGCTTAGGTCTCTTATGCAATTGATTAAGGTGATATTGGAATAAATTCAGACACTTAAAATAAGCCCTGTCGAACCTATGCCGATTCCACCTCGTCATTGCGAGCGCATTATATAGTAATTGTTTTTGTGATGTAACACCAAAAGCAACCGTTTGCGTCATTTTTTTTGTCAAATTTGAATTACAACTAAAATGTCGATAAAACACACAATGTCACGTTATAAGTGTGTGATTCACTTTGCCCCATGAGCTCGCTTTGATATAAAGGCAAATAGAAATTTTCCAAGATGTACCTATCAATGCAAATAAGTCACTTCAACCGGCTCAAGCGCAGTGCTCTAATTTTAGTTTCTGTTCTTTTACTCTCTGCTTGCCAGATTGAGTCGGAGCCCAAAAGTGAATTTGAAAAAATTCAAGAACGTGGTGTGCTTCGTGTTGGCACGCTAAACAATCAGCTTTCCTACTACATAGGTCCCGATGGTCCCGCAGGGTTGGATTACGAATTGGCGCGTCAGTTTGCGGAGCAGCTCGGCGTCAAACTCGAGATTAAACCAGCCTTTCGCCAAGCTGAGCTTTTTCCTGCTCTTAAGAAAGGAGATATCGATATCATCGCTACGGGTTTAAATCAAACGTCACAAGCAGTCAAACGATTTAGACCAGGCCCTGCCTATTATTATGTAAGCCAACAAGTGGTATATAAAAAAGGGCAACTTCGACCACGTGATATCGAACAACTCATTGAATACCAAGCCTCGAAAGACGACGAGTCCGACGAAGATACAAATGCAGGCGCTCAAACATTAAAGATCGTTGAACAATCGCAATATGTTCCGACCCTAACAGCGTTAAAGAAGCAGTATCCAGAACTTCAGTTTGAAATTGTTGGTGATGCTGACACGAGAGACTTACTCAAATACGTATCGACGGGTGAGTTACGTTTTACTGTGACTGATTCGGTGGAACTTTCCCTTGCTCAACGCCTTTACCCCGATCTTGCGCTCGCGTTTGAACTTACAGAAGATCAACCAGTATCTTGGTTTACTCGACGCTCTGAAGACGAAAGTTTGTATGCGATGCTGATAGAGTTTTTCGGTAACATCAAACAATCAGGAGAACTGTCCACCCTCGAAGAAAAGTACATTGGTCATATTGAAGCATTTGACTACGTTGATACTCGCGCATTCATTCGAGCTCTGGATGACAAATTGCCTAAATGGGCACCTTTATTCCAAAAATACAGCGAAGAGTTCGACTGGCGCTTAATTGCAGCATTGGCTTATCAAGAGTCACATTGGAAACCAACAGCAAAATCGCCAACGGGTGTTAGGGGGATGATGATGCTTACTCTGCCAACAGCGAAAAGCGTCGGGGTAACAAACCGTTTAGACCCTGAGCAATCTGTTCGTGGTGGTGTCGAGTACTTACGTCGCATTGTAGGTCGCGTGCCTGATAGCATCAACGAGCATGAAAAAATATGGTTTGCGTTAGCTTCATACAATATTGGTTACGGCCACATGATGGACGCACGACGACTCACCAAAGCACAAGGTGGCGATCCGAACGCTTGGGCCGATGTAAAAGATAGGCTGCCTTTACTGCGTCAGAAGCGCTATTACAGCCAAACTCGCTATGGGTACGCCAGAGGCGATGAAGCGCGTAATTACGTAGAAAATATTCGACGTTACTACCAATCCATCATTGGTCATGTCAGCCAACAGCCAGCGATTGATGAGAATAGCGATGACTTGCAAGTGATTCCGCCGCTCAACCCCGACATTTTGATATCGGGCGCAGTAGAGACCGTCGTAGAACAAGTCTCTGGCGCTTCTGACGTCACGGTTGAAGAAGACACCGAACAAGAAAGCATTGAAGAATAAACCCGCGGTAAACTAAAAAATGACGAGCCTATGAAGCTCGTCATTTTTGTTGAGTCCTAACGAAAACTTATCTAGACTCCAATATTCTGAGTGACACCAACCACACTCAACCATTCCTTTGGTTGGTCGCCTTTTCTTCATCGTTAGTAAAACTGATTGCTTTGTAACAGATTACTTTACAACCACATGGTTTAGCTCACTTGATGAAGCGGCGCTTTCGGCTACACTCTGCCGAAATAACGTCACTCCTATTATTAAGCATCGTATTGAAATTGTTTGCTGGCTCTGTGCAATGCAGAAGTCAAATGAAGAACGTTTAAACCATACAATGTTTAGTGCGATTATCGAGCCTATTGCCAAGCATCGATGAGCCGCACTTTACTGGTATAAGTCTTGTCTGCAGGAGGTTTTGAATATGAGAAGACGTAGAGTGCAGTCAAAGCGTTTAAATAACACAGTAGCTGCTATCCGACGTAAACGTAAACTGACATGTATGAAAAAGAAAGTAAGTTCACGTAATCGTGTTTTTGTACATCTAGTCAATCACTAGTGCGTCCAAGCAAACATCTACCACGTTGTAGGTGTTTGCTAGCCCTCACTACTCCTACTACCTTGTTCGCTCTCTCCATTTTCTAATGCTTTTTGTGCTTGCTTCTTCGCTTTAATTTCCTTTCGGCGGCGCTTAAAAAACGCTTGTAGCTGAGTACGGCACTCATCTTCTAGCAGCCCCTTTTCAATTAAGGCGTAATGGTAAGCGGCTTGACTTTCAAACAAATTAAGCACTGTTCCTGCTGCTCCAGCTTTTAAATCTGGCGCTCCAAAAACAACCCGCTTAACGCGGCTATGCAATAAGGCTCCGGCACACATTGGGCATGGCTCAAGTGTTACATATAACGTCGTATCCAGAAGGCGGTAATTTTCTAGCTTTTGGCCTGCTTTACGCAGCGTTTGGATCTCAGCATGTGCGGTAGCGTCATTAGTACCAATAGAGCGATTCCACCCCTCAGCGATAATTTCACCATCTTTGACAAGCACTGCGCCAACAGGTACTTCCCCCTCAGCTTCTGCTTGCTCAGCAAGCTCCATCGCTCTGCGCATAAACAATTCATCTTGAGGGGTAAACGGATGGTTAGACAAAGGAGGCTCCAAAGAAACAAAAAACGATTGAAGTCAGGAATTTTATCACCAACTTCGGTTTCACTACAGCAACACATCACGGGACAAAGTCTGCAACTCCAAAAAACTAGTTACAAGACCTATCGATGTTCGTTTTACGAGAACAAAAAAGCGCAGATCGAAGACCTGCGCTTTTTGGCTGCCAATTAGCGGCTTTCACACCCTACACGTTTTTACATTGTGTAAGTGTAAGGAGCTTGAATGCCTAGCGGGATACCTACCATCCAATAAGCAACTAGGAAGATAGACCAACCGATCAGCATTGCGATCGAGAATGGCATCATTAGTGACGCAAGCGTACCGATACCAGCCGACTTCACATAACGCTGACAGTAAACCACTACAAGAGGGAAAAATACCATTAGAGGCGAAATGATGTTCGATACAGAGTCACCCACACGGTAAGCCGCTTGAGACAGCTCAGGCGAGATACCAACCGCCATTAGCATTGGCACTAAGATTGGACCAATTAAAGCCCATTTTGCCGATGCCGAACCAATAAGTAGGTTTACAGACGCGGTTAGAAGGATCATACCGATGATGGTCACTTCACCTGGTAGGTTCATCGCTTTTAAGCCTTCTGCGCCATACAACGCTAGCATCGTACCGATGTTTGACTGAGCAAATGCAGATAAGAACTGAGCACAGAAGAACGACATTACAATGTATGCGCCCATGGTTGACATGGTGTCAGCCATCGCTTTGATAATGTCGTTGCTGGTCTTGAACGTTCCAGACACTTTACCGTAAACGTAACCAGGAATGATAAACAGAATAAAGATCAGCGGAACGATAGACTTCATGATCGGTGCTGAGAAGGCCGTAATTTCACCTTCAGGCGAGCGTAGTGCTGATGTTTCTGGAATTAACGCTGCAACAAGTAAAGCAATACCCGCCATCATTGCCCAACCTGCATAACGGAATGCTTTTGATTCCAGTTCAGTAAATGAACCTAGGTTTGGCGCAGTTTCCGCATCGTCATCAATTGGCATTTTTGACAAACGAGGCTCAATGATTTTTTCTGTCACGTACCAACCAATCGCTACAATAATGATGGAAGATAGGCCAGTAAAGAAGATGTTCGCTAATGGGTTAACCACGTATTCAGGATCAAGAACCTGCGCCGCAGTTTGCGTAAAGCCTGCTAGTAGTGGATCTATACCTGAAGGGATAAAGTTTGCAGAGAAGCCACCAGATACACCTGCAAATGCTGCCGCAATACCTGCTAGAGGGTGACGACCTGCCGCATGGAAGATAATACCGCCAAGAGGAATAACCAGAACATAGCCTGCATCTGCCGCAGTATGCGATACAATGGCAACCAAAATAAGCATTGGAGTAAGAAGCTTAGCTGGCGTGAAGTTCAGCATCTTCTTAAGACCCGTCGTAATAAAACCCGAAGAATCTGCAACACCCACACCTAGCATTGCGACAAGTACGATACCCAGTGGCGCAAAGCCAGTAAACGTCGTCACCATATTAGCAAGGAAACTTGCTAGCGCTTCGCCCGTAAGTAAGTTGGTGATAGTAAGAGCTTCGCCCGTTCGAGGGTTTGGAAGATCGAATGATACATTCGACAAAAGTGCTGACGCCGCCCAAGTAATGATCAATGCCCAGAAGAACAAAATCGCAGGATCAGGAATTTTGTTACCTGTCCTCTCGATAAAGTTTAAAAAGCGCTCCATCCCGCTCGGCTTCGATGATGGTGCCTTATTTACAGCTTGGTTACTCATGGTAACTCCATAGTGAATGATGTTGGTGCCAAGGCCTATTTGAATAATTATAACGACCTACTATCCAACGAGTATTCTAGTAAACACTAATGGAGAAAGCACAAGGTTCTAGATTTTTTTTCATAATTGGAGACATATTTTGCAAAAACACCACTTCAATTAAACATAATAAAAACAGTAGCACATCAACTCAATTAACAGTTCAAAAACTATTTATTAACCGTGACAAGTCCGGTATTAAACAGGAATTACACCCGCATTTGTCCCAGCCCATGTATGCAATTGAACTTAGTTTTCGAATTCACTGTATTGTGAGATCATCGTTTTAAGCTGAACTGATCGCGTCTCGCCGATTCTATCCTTCCAGCTAGAGGTAATGGTGATAGTTTTCAGTGTTCCTGAAACCGTGGCAGCTGGAACTTCCCACTCGACGACATAAGATCCAGTAACAGAAGAGCCTGTTGCAATAGAAGCAAAATTTGCAGGTGTGATGGTAGACATCGCCGCAGAAGCACCACGCGTCCGGAACCATTCGAGCTGGTTTTCTGCTAGACGAAGTGCTTCAATACTTTTTATGGCATATTCGGATTCGCGTTCTAGATACACGTTTAGCTTCGTTAAACCTAGAGCCCCAACACCGATAAGTAGAAAAGAAATTAGAACTTCAAGAAGGTTAAAACCTTTTTGTTTAGAGATCATTCCAGGAGCCTTTTTTCCATCTAGGAATTGCATGCGCATTCCTTGAATTGTCTATCACATCTTTATTGTATCTAAAGTCCAAAGAATCGAAGAAAACCGCTGCCTGATCTTCACTATCAAAATATTGACCACCAGATACCGTAAAAGAACCATGCTGATAATAAGAAGCTATTGTCCTGTATGAGTCTTCTACAACACTTGGCACATGATTTAGGTGAGCATTGGCTTCGAACCCAACCCAATCCGCTGTTGTCGGGGTATAATCATGATTGAAATGAAACAAGACCCCTTTAAACTTATTTGATGTAGCGCCGGAGCTCGGTGGTCCCATCACGGAGAAAAGACCATCATGAATGAGCACTGTTACGCCATTGGTCGATGATGTAGCATTCACTAAATCATTGTATTCCGATTGCTTGATTTCACAGCTCCCTTCCACCCATAAATGATGCTTCCCTGACTGAATTTCTGCTGTTAAAGCAGCACCACAATTAGGTATACCATCAGCCACTGAGACCGTCATAACATGAAATACACCATTATCTCGGACATCGTTATGCTCTTCAGCCTTTACTCCAAAGAAGGATTCAAATGGCTTTAAATCTGTATCTTGAGTAAAATCATCACCAGCACCAACCCCGCCAACACTAGATGAGAGATGACGGTTTGCCGTCGTGTTTGCACAATCTTTATTTGTAGGGTTGTTAAAATCGGCATAGGGAGACTCTCCATGAATTACGCCTTTATTATCAACTGAAGAGGAGTAAAAGCGCTTTTTATACCTTAACGCAATACACTCCCACCCATCGCTGCTCAATTCCCCTGGGTCTGGAGTAGAGAACGTTGCACTAGAATGAAAATAAATGTCGGCACTAGACTGCATTGCACCATAACTCAAGTTACCTCCCAAAATAATCTCCTTACTAATGCTTGTAAATCCAACATTAGAAGTAACCAAATACCCCTTGGAAGTACTCGTAAAATTCGGAATCGTCCAAAGCCCTGAGCCACAATCTGTTATTACGGCAGGTACAATATTATTAACTCTAAATTGCGCCCATGCACATTCAACACCTCCTTCCGCTAACCAATGTGCTTGTCGAGATTTTATTTCGTTTTGCGCAACTTTTATTTGAAAAAATACACCTTTGGATGATGCTAATGATGCAATTAAAGCAAGTAATAAAAGTATAGAAGTCACAAGCAAAGTGGTATAACCGGAATAGCTATATTTAGATGTCATTGCCAATTCCTTTGTTTGATAGAAAACTCCGCAACTTCACTAAAGACTCCATCAATCGTTTTCAAACCTAACTTAACGCTCGTGACCGAACTTACATTTCCTCCATTAGTCACTGTTTCTGAACTAACGGTGAATTGGGTAACTTGGAAAATATCATCATCAAATAGAGAACGACAAAAATCTATACCATCAAAAGATAATATTTGTGTTTGAGACACAACGCCTTTTTCACATATAAAAAACCGAGTATCTCTCTTCTCATACTTAATATTTCGATAGTCTTCATTGGCAGCTGAGTCCTCTTTAAAATACACAAGCCCTACAGAAGAGGCGCCGCTCAGCATTATGGTTCCTGTAGCTCCGGATAATTTGAGTGAACTACCGTTCCCACCATCATAACCTGCCCTTTGAATATCTTCTTTCATAACAGATAAAGTGATATTCAGACCTTGCAATAAATTTAGCTCTAAGCTTTTTTCCTTTGCTGTTTTTTGTAAACTCAAGAATATAGAGCCCACTACACTAAGGACAATTAATCCAATTAAAGAACTAATCATCAATTCGATTAAAGAGCTACCTATTTGATAACGTTTGTTAGCACTGACGGTAATCATATAACTTAGCTCCAGAGTTACTACAAATTTTAATCCTTCCGGGAGGGTTAGAGAGCTTTGCTTGTAGTTTTATGTTTTGAGCATTGGTTGGGAAAAACTCTATATTTCCTCCTTGGGGTCGTCCACGGACCTCATCGAAGCTTATTTTTTGATTATCATAGCTGTGCTTCAAAGATAATTCAGGGTAGGCAGAGCCGGAAAGGCTTAAAATTACGCCCCCAGAGCCGCTAGACGAGTTAGTTAACTGTAGAGACCATGCACCTTGACTGACAACGACGTTTTTAGCCATAGAGAAATGTATATATAACTTTTGATTTCTCATTACCGCCTCGGACTTACTTTGGCTTAGAAAGCCAGCTAATTCAGTTGCTAATCGCTGCATTTGCACAGTTTGTGAAACACGGCTAAAGCTTGGAGCTGCAAACGCCAATATAATACTCAGTACAGCAACAGTAATAAGAAGCTCCAACAACGTAAACCCGCGAGGCATTTCCCAAATTCCTATGTAAACGGCAAAAGGGCCGTAATTCATCTTGCACAGATGCTATCACCTGCCAAAAATAGGCGGAAAAGTGAAAAGGAAACTACTCGTGATGATTCGAATTTCTCGTTGTAACGGCTACAAAAAAGGATTGAGAGGGATGACATTGATCGAATTACTGGTAGCTGTAGTGATTGTCGGGATCATTGCTGCAGTCGCATACCCCTCTTACACTAATCATGTAATCAAGTCTCATAGGACGGTTGCCTTGAGCGATCTTAGTCGAATTCAGCTAGAGCTAGAGACATCTTATGATGGTGGGTACGACTGGAGTCATATTCTCTCTGGAGGAACATGCACTCTATGTGACTCAGACAAAAATAGATTTTCTTTCGATATTGCTAGCTCTGCAAGTACGGCCTATACCATTACAGCAACAGCAAAATCACCTCTTGGACAAGACGACGACGAGTGCTTGACTGGTTCTAAAACGATTACTTTAACGTCAACAAATGTCGAAGAACCAAGTGATTGCTGGAACTAGCAAGAACACCGAGATGCAAAAAGGCCTGCATTTTAGCAGGCCTTTGTATTTGTGCTTTTCACTAACGTCTTAGCTGGTTAAATCATCAAAGAACTTTTTCACACCGTTGAAAAAGCCTTCTGATTTAGGCTTGTGCTTTGTCGCCGCTTCACCACCACAAGACTCTTCAAACTCTTTGAGCAGTTCTTTTTGGCGTGAGCTTAGGTTTACTGGTGTTTCAACAACCAACTTCACAATAAGATCACCAACACCGCCACCGCGAACGCCTTTCACACCTTTACCACGCATGCGGAACATACGACCTGTTTGCGTTTCTGAAGGTACTTTTAGGCTTACGCGACCATCTAGAGTTGGCACTTCAACTTCACCACCTAGAGCCGCCATCGCAAAGCTTACTGGCACTTCACAGTATAGGTTGTTGCCATCACGCTCGAAGATATGGTGCTCTTTCACGTGCACTTGTACATACAAGTCGCCAGCAGGCGCCCCCATTTCTCCCGCTTCACCTTCGCCAGATAGACGAATACGGTCGCCAGTATCAACACCTGCTGGGATCTTAACGTTAAGTGTTTTTGTTTTCTGCTTACGACCTTGACCATGACACTCATTACAAGGGTCTTTAATGATTTTACCTTTACCGTGACAGGTAGGACAGGTTTGTTGCACTGCGAAGAAGCCTTGTCGCATCTGTACTTGACCATGACCATGACAGGTACCACATGTTTCAGCAGATGAACCTTTCTTCGCGCCACTACCATCACAGGTATCACAGTGTACTAGTGTCGGTACTTCGATCTCTTTCGTTACACCACGAACTGCTTCTTCTAGCGTTAATTCCATGTTGTAACGTAGGTCAGCACCTCGCTGGGCACGGTGGCCACCACCGCCACGACGACCACCACCAAAGATGTCACCGAATACATCGCCAAAGATGTCGCCGAAATCAGCACCGCCGCCGCCAAAGCCGCCGCCGCCAAAGCCGCCGCCACCGAAACCACCGCCGCCTTGTTCAAAAGCAGCATGACCGTATTGGTCGTACGCCGCTTTCTTTTGAGGGTCGGTCAGAACTTCGTACGCTTCTTTTACTTCTTTAAACTTGTCCGCCGCAGAATCATCACCCTGGTTTCGGTCTGGGTGGAATTTCATCGCTAGACGCTTATACGCCTTTTTGATATCGCGCTCTGAGGCATCACGGCTTACGCCTAATACTTCGTAAAAATCACGTTTTGACATGTTCTTCGTCACCAGTTAATTACTACAAACGGCATCGATTCACCGCTTGGTGTTTGTATCGTTCTAGGTAAGTGCACTTGTCTGCAACATACTTAACTAGAAAGACAGCGTTTACAAACAGACGGGCGTAAGAGTTGCCCCAAACGCCCGCACACGAAGTCTTATCGACCCCAGATGGCTATGCAGCCATCTGGTTAAGAAATATTATTTCTTGTCGTCTTTAACTTCTTCGAACTCAGCATCTACAACGTCGTCTTCTTTAGACTGTGCACCTGCGTCAGCACCTTGTGCTTGCTGCGCTTGAGCTTGTTGTTGAGCGATTTCCATCAGCTTTTGAGAAGCAGTCATTAGTGCTTGAACTTTAGCATCGATAGCTTCTTTGTCTTCGCCTTTACGTGCTGTTTCTAGCTCAGAAATTGCTGCTTCAATCTTCTCTTTCTCTTCTGCAGGTAGCGCTTCACCAGCTTCTTCGACTTGCTTACGAGTACCGTGAATCATTTGGTCAGCTTGGTTACGTGCAGTCGCTAGCTCTTCGAACTTCTTGTCCGCTTCTTTGTTAGCTTCTGCTTCTTGAACCATTTTCTCGATGTCTTCATCGCTTAGACCGCCAGAAGCTTGGATAGTGATCTTCTGCTCTTTACCAGTCTGCTTGTCTTTCGCAGACACGTGTAGGATACCATCCGCATCAAGGTCAAAAGTAACCTCGATTTGTGGCATACCACGTGGTGCAGGCTGGATGCCTTCTAGGTTAAATTGGCCTAGAGACTTGTTGTACATCGCTTGCTTACGCTCACCTTGTAGAACGTGGATAGTTACCGCGCTCTGGTTGTCTTCCGCTGTAGAGAAAACTTGGTTCGCTTTAGTTGGGATAGTTGTGTTCTTCTCAACTAACTTAGTCATCACGCCACCCATTGTCTCGATACCTAGAGACAGTGGAGTTACGTCTAGTAGTAGTACGTCTTTAACGTCACCAGCAAGTACACCACCTTGAACTGCAGCACCCATTGCTACTGCTTCGTCAGGGTTTACGTCACGGCGCGCTTCTTTACCAAAGAACTCAGCAACTTTCGCTTGAACCATTGGCATACGAGTCTGACCACCAACTAGGATTACGTCAGTGATGTCGTTTACTGATAGGTCAGCGTCAGCTAGAGCTACTTTTAATGGCTCAAGAGAGCGTTGTACTAGGTCTTCAACTAGAGATTCTAGTTTTGCACGAGTCACTTTAATGTTCATGTGCTTAGGACCAGTTGCATCTGCAGTAACGTAAGGTAGGTTTACGTCTGTTTGAGAAGTAGAAGAAAGCTCGATTTTCGCTTTCTCTGCTGCTTCTTTAACACGCTGCATTGCTAGTGGGTCGTTTTTAAGGTTGATGCCTTGCTCTTTGTTGAACTCATCAACCAAGTAGTTGATTAGACGGTTATCAAAGTCTTCACCACCTAGGTGAGTATCACCGTTAGTTGCTAGAACTTCGAATGTTTTCTCGCCTTCAACTTCATCGATTTCGATGATTGAAATATCGAATGTACCACCACCAAGGTCGTATACCGCGATAGTGCGATCGCCGCCTTTCTTATCAAGACCGTAAGCTAGCGCAGCTGCTGTTGGTTCGTTGATGATACGTTTAACTTCTAGACCTGCGATACGGCCAGCATCTTTTGTCGCTTGACGCTGAGCATCGTTAAAGTAAGCAGGTACTGTGATAACTGCGCCAGTTACTTCCTCACCAAGGAAGTCTTCAGCAGTTTTCTTCATTTTCTTAAGAACTTCAGCAGAAACCTGAGGAGCTGCCATTTTTTGGC
The DNA here is from genome assembly GCF_033391095.1 of Vibrio sp. Vb0667. NCBI lineage: Bacteria > Pseudomonadati > Pseudomonadota > Gammaproteobacteria > Vibrionales > Vibrionaceae > Vibrio > Vibrio sp. Vb0667. Next base: position 89,581 of record NZ_JAWPOL010000012.1, read on the forward strand.
CTTTCGCTTCTACCCAAGCATCACCGTTGTCAGCCTTAACGATTTTGTAAGGCATGATTTCGATGTCACGCTGAACTTCTTCGTCTTCAAAACGACGACCGATTAGACGCTTAATTGCAAATAGCGTGTTTTCTGGGTTAGTTACAGCTTGACGTTTCGCTGGTTGACCTACTAGCGTCTCACCGTCAGTGTAAGCAATAACCGATGCAGTAGTACGTTCGCCCTCTGCGTTTTCAATTACACGTGGTTTGTCGCCGTCTAATACAGCAACACATGAGTTAGTAGTACCTAAGTCAATACCAATGATTTTACCCATCTGGCTATCTCCGAATAAATTCTATTTTCGTTTGGTTATAACCCCAATGTGGGGGGAGGAGAATCGGGTTTCAACCCTTGCTCACAAACAAAAATAATCAATGTTTGCTTCTCTATGCCACATAGATAAGGGCGGCAAAATGCTTTTCAAGGGCAGAATTAAAAAAAAGCGTCTTTTTTCGAAATTTATGTGTTTCTTTCTGATTAGTTGGGAACTCGTCACACTGCTGTAGCGCAACAAAACGTCATTTCCCAGATAAATTTATTTATGTCCGACTCTTCCTAAATAAAAAACGAGCTCATAAGAGCTCGCTTCAATATTAGGGTTAAAATAAATGATTCAAGGTATTAGGCGTTCGCTTGAGCAGGCTCAGCATCAACACCTTCTTCTTTACCTATCTCACCTTCTGTTTTTGCAACAATGGTGTTCACTGCCGTGTCGCCGACAACGTTAGATGATGTACAGAACATATCATTAATACGGTCGACCGCTGCAATGATTGCTAAACCTTCAGGTGGTAAACCTAGTTGGTGAAGCAAAACGCCTACCATTACCACGCCGCCCCCAGGAACGCCGCCAGCACCAATAGATAACAGAAGAATAGTTAAGCCAAGTGTGAAGATGTCTGCGGTGTTAATTGGCTGGCCAAAAGCGTTCGCAACAAACATCGTTGCTAGAGCAATATAGATAGACACACCAGACATATTCATCGTTGCGCCCAGTGGTACACCGAAGCCAGCAACCGATTTAGAGACCTGAAGCTTTTCTGTCAGTGTGCGCATCGTTACCGGGATAGTCGCGTTTGAGCTCGCGGTAGATAGAGAGAAAAGAATCTGCTCACGAGTTGCACGTAGGAAAGTCTTTGGAGAAGTTCCTGTCGCAATACTCACTGCCATTGGGTAGAAGAAGAAGATCCAGAACACCAACATCGCAACCACCAAAGCCACGTAACCGGCAACGGACATTAATGTATTGGCGTTTAGCGTTGCACCTAGTTGAATCATTAGTGCGAACACACCATATGGTGCAAGACTCATCACTAATCCAACCAATTTCATCATGATTTCATTTGCCATTTTGAATGTGCGAATAGCTGGGCCACCACGAGAATCCAAAGCTTGAATTGCAAGCCCCGTCAAAATTGCCATAAAGATGATTTGCAGCATGTCGCCGCTAGCAAACGCTTGTACAGGGTTGCTAGGAACAATGTTAACAACTAAAGAGAAAATGTCCGGCGTCTCTGTCGTTGTCAGCTGCACAGCCTCAGATACCGTTCCTGCTAGATTAGCGCCCGCTCCTGGTTGGAAGATCAAGCCGACAGTCAAAGCCGCCGTAATCGCAATGATGGTGTTAAGAATGTAAAGGGTAAAAGTTTTTCCACCAAGACGACCAAATGCACTGATATCTTTCAAGTCAACAATGCCGCATACGATTGAAACGTAAACTAAAGGAACAACAAGCAATTTGATCAGTGAGACGAACATGCCGCCAACACCTTCTGCTGCTCCAAGTAGGTATGTATCAAAAATCGCAATACCGCTAAATAAGTACTGAATTGCTGTCCCCAGCACAAGGCCGGCAAACAAGCCTATAAAAATCTTACTAGAAAGCGATTTATCCATTATAAATCTCCGATATGTTGTGTTTGCTATTTACATTTTTGTAGTTATATATGCTTACTTTTAAAGCATTAGTCGCAAATCATACACACCGAAGTTACAAAATAAAGTGATAATTTACATTTTTGTTAACGAAATTGTTTTAGAAAAAATGACTATATTTACATTCCTATGCAGAACAAACATTCACACAACGAATGATTACAATCACTTATAGCCCTTCCCATTAATAAACACGCAGCGAGATGAGAGAAAATCTCCTATAGGAAAATAATTAACCAATAGGAAAAAATATGAAGGGGATCAAATTTTCATTTATCGATATACAACGAAGTTCGATGCAGTCATTTATGTTTAAAACAAAAAAGCGCCCATCAAAAATGATGGGCGCTTTTATACTTAAAAAACAGGTAGTTAAAGTTACTTAGCAACCATTACCATTGCCGGACGAATCACACGGCCGTTTAGTTCGTAACCTTTTTGCATAACAAACATAACAGTGTTTGATTCATGATCAGGGCTCTCCTGAATCGACATCGCTTGATGGAACTCTGGATTGAATGCTTCACCTTCAGGGTTGATTGCTTTCAAGCCAAATTTCGCTACAACGTCTACAAACGTTTTATGTGTTAGTTCAACGCCTTCTAGGAACGGCTTCACAGTTTCATTCTCTGTATCTGCCGCTTGAATTGCACGCTCTAGGTTATCAATAACAGGAAGCAGCTCTTCTGCAAACTTGTTCAACGCAAACTTACGTGCTTTATCGATCTCTTGCTCAGTGCGACGACGCATGTTTTCTACTTCAGCTTTAGAACGCAACACCGCATCTTGTTGCTCTTTTACTTTTGCCTCGCTAGACAATAGTGCCGCTTCTAGTTGAGCAATCTTAGCATCTGTCTCATCACCAAGCTCTTCAAGCTCAGCTTCAACTTCTTGTGCTTCAGCTTCTACTTTTTCAGCCTCTTCGATGATTTGATCAAGCTCTTCTTCTGTAACTTTGTTTTCTTCGTTGCTCATGATATCTCCAGAATTCAACATAATGCCCTTAAAGCCATGCGCGTTTTTGCGGGCTTTAACCACATAAAAATTCGCATATTTAGGTGACTTGCCATTATTATGGGGATGAAGATTCCTGATTCAAGCCTCTTTAATGCGGAAATGCTATGAAAAATCCATGTAACGTGATCGCGATTATCGGAAAACCAAGAGATCAACAAGCAATTCAAACTCATAAAGAGTTGTACCAATGGTTGACCTCTGAGGGCTATAAAGTATTCATTGACGATCGCCTTGCCGCAATACTGGATGATATCCCACAGAGTCAGTTTGCTAGCTTAGTTGAACTAGGAAAAAATGCCGATCTAGCCATTGTGGTTGGTGGCGATGGCAACATGTTAGGTGCGGCAAGAATTTTATCCCGATTTGATGTGCCAGTTATAGGCGTGAACCGTGGAAATTTGGGCTTCTTAACTGACTTGAACCCAGACGACTTCCAAGCGTCTCTGCAAGCGGTACTCGACGGTGAGTATATTGAAGAGGAACGTTTTCTTTTAGAGGCGGAAGTACACCGCCACGGACAAATAAAGAGCCATAACGCTGCGCTAAACGAAGCCGTACTTCACCCAGGGCAAATTGCTCATATGATTGAATTTGAAGTGTACATAGATGAAAGCTTCGCCTTCTCTTTACGGGCCGACGGTTTGATTGTCTCCACTCCGACTGGCTCGACGGCATATTCACTTTCTGGCGGCGGCCCAATTCTTTCTCCTAGCTTGAATGCCATTTCACTCGTGCCAATGTTCCCTCATACATTGTCGAGTCGACCTTTGGTGGTTGATGGAAAACGTCGAATTAAATTGGTGGTATCACCAGAAAACCGTGGAACACAAGAAGTTAGCTGTGATGGACAAGTCTCGCTTCCAGTTACCCCTGGCGACGAAATTCACATCTATCAAAGTCCAAATGTACTAAAGCTCATCCATCCAAAAGACTACAGCTACTATCACGTCTTACGGAATAAGCTTGGCTGGTCTAGTAAATTGTTCTAACACTTGTTACTCAGGGCAATAACTTCAATAAAAAAGCCAGCAGCTCAATTGCTACTGGCTTTTGGCTTTCTTAGACAAGAAATAGACACAAAGTAGTGAGGCGACACGATATTTGTCATCATTAAAGAGAAGCTTATAAATTTTGATCCTGTGGGCAAACTTTACACAAAAGATAGAAAAGCAAATTCAATGATCTATGTCCGGTGATATTCTCACCATGAATAGAGTATTAACTCTATTTCATAAAATCAATAAAGGACATATTATGAAGAAAACCATCATTCTGTCTGTTCTCAGTACATTAGCACTTATTGGCTGCCAATCAGAGGAAACGCAAGTCAACAGTGTATCCAACGCAAAAGCGGAAGATATCACTAAGACGAAGCGTGCCCTCGCTCAACAATTGAGTGAGAACTATGCTGCCATTGAACCCATGTTGAGAAGAGATATTACTCCACAACAGACTAACGTGTCTGTATCAGCATTTGTTAAGCAAAACCCTAACTCAGAGTTCAGCCGCCAGCTTGTACAAGCTGACACTCAAATTCGTAGCTGGAAAGGTATTTCTGAATACTCAGATCAGTTGTTAGAAGTTCGCTTGGCAAATGAAGCCATGATAACAGCATGGCAAAGTGGCGAGGTCGAGCCATTATTTGCATTTGAACCAAGTGGTGATGATGAGAATTGGCAATACATCGAAGCATTTGATGTTTATGGCAACGTCCATCAACTCGATGTTTACCAGCTCCCTGAGGTACCTGTACTTGTCGTTGATAACAATAGCTCTGCAGAGCTAAAAGCAGGCTTGCAAGCTATGCAAGCTGAGATGAAAAAACTCGGTCAACCAGCTTTAGTTCAACCATATATTGCTGATGAACAACGCCAAAATACACCGCTATTGTCAAGTAGCGCAGTAGGCGAAGCGGCTCCAATTCAAACCACGCAGTTGAAAAAGATCCGTCTAGCCGATGACAAAGAACCTTGGATCTCTGGCAAGGCAGAAATCTACGCTATCGTAACGGGCGTCAATCCAAGTCGTGATGAACCTACTCTCGATTTGGTGGAGCTTCCATACTTAGACTACGATAACCAAGATTACTATCCGAATCAGATCATTATTCACTGGTCTCGTTACCGCTGGGGTGCGGCAGACATTGTGCTCATGGAGCAAGATGACGGCACAGACTATAAACAATTGGCAAAACTCCTTGTTCAAGTTGCCGAAGAAGTATTGAAAGCGATTCCAGATCCAGAAGTTCAGGCTTACGCGATTATTCCGCAAATCACGAACAAGATCATCGACACTATCCCCGATGGTGTACTCACGAATGATGATGACTTCGTCGACGTTTACTACACTCTAATGCAAGACACTTCATACGTGGATCACCCAGGTGCAGGTGTGAATGCAGTCGTCACACTAGAACCACTAACGATTAACCCAACTCGTCCGTAACCTGTTCAATTTTAATGAGTCGTTGTAATCACATCGGCTCATTTTTCCCACTTCATCACAAAAAAACAGCCTACAAAGAAAATTTTCCTTACCTGACTTTACTGTATAAAGAAACAGTATATACTGTTCTCTTATACAGTATTGTTCAGTTATACAGGTAAATAAAATGCTGGCTCATCTAAGTGTTAATAATTTTGCGATTGTTAAGTCTTTACAACTCGAGCTTTCTAAGGGCATGACCACCATTACAGGTGAAACAGGCGCGGGTAAATCCATTGCTATCGATGCTTTAGGGCTCTGCTTAGGCGGACGAGCCGATGCCGGCATGGTGCGACAAGGTGAAGAGAAAACCGAAGTTAGCGCCGCTTTTTTATTGGACAACAACTTACATGCAACACGTTGGTTAGAAGATAACGATCTGCTAGATGGCAGTGAGTGTATTTTGCGTCGTATTATCACAAAAGAAGGCCGCTCAAGAGCCTTCATTAATGGCAGCCCTGTTCCACTATCACAACTCAAATCTCTAGGGCAGCTACTTATCAATATCCATGGGCAGCACGCTCATCATCAATTGATGAAAAGTGAGCACCAAATGGCCATGCTCGACCAATATGCTGGGCATTTAAACCTACTAAAAAGCACACGAAGTGCTTACCAGCATTGGCGTCAGGCAGACAATAACCTCAAGCAACTAAAAGAAAATAGCCAGCAAAACCAGGCGCAAAAACAATTGCTTGAATACCAAATCAAAGAACTAAATGAGTTATCGCTAGGTGAAGAAGAATTTGCAGAGCTCGAGCAAGAGCACAAACGACTATCCAACAGTGGTGAACTCGCCACTACCTGTCAGCAAGCCATCGAACTTATTTACGAAGGTGAAGAAGTCAATGCGCTTGGTATTTTGCAATCGGCCAATCACTCCCTAATTCAATTAGCCGAATTAGATGAAAAGCTATCTGAGCTACCTAACATGCTGTCAGAAGCAATGATTCAACTTGAAGAAACGAAGAATGAATTACGCAGCTACTTAGATGGCATCGATGTTGATCCAGCTCGTATGGCTTATGTAGAAGAACGTTTTTCTAAAGTGATGTCTGTAGCTCGTAAACACCACGTAATGCCAGAAGAACTCTACCAGCATCATCAAGATCTTCTGGCCCAAGTAGAAGCGTTAGATTGCTCCGATGAACGTTTAGATGAACTTGCTCAAGAAGTAGAACACAAGTACCAAAGCTTTCTAACACAAGCAGAAAAACTGCACAAATCACGCATCCGTTACGCAAAAGAACTGAACAAACTGATCACACAAAGCATGCACGAATTGAGCATGGAGAAAGCAGTATTCAGTATCGAAGTTAGCAATGACAACACGCACCCATCGCCGCTTGGCATGGACAGCGTGTGCTTCTTAGTATCGACCAACCCGGGACAACCATTACAACCTATAGCAAAAGTTGCGTCAGGCGGTGAGCTATCACGCATCTCTCTAGCGATCCAAGTGATCACCGCTCAGAAAGTAGATACACCAAGTTTAATCTTCGATGAAGTGGACGTAGGTATTAGTGGCCCAACAGCTGCCGTAGTGGGCAAAATGCTACGCAAGCTTGGCGAATCTACTCAGGTATTGTGTGTCACTCACCTCCCTCAAGTTGCCGGATGCGGCCATCAACAAATGTTTGTAGCTAAGCAAACCAAAGCAGGCCAAACCGAAACCCAAATGCACGCATTAGATGAACAACAACGTGTGGCAGAATTAGCTCGCTTACTTGGGGGTAGTCAAATAACCGACTCAACGTTGGCAAACGCAAAAGAACTGCTTATCGCCGCTTAATAAATCGACAAGGGATGAGAAATGGATATCAGAGCAATACACAAAACCAACTGCTTAGATCTCATCCCTATTTTTATTGAGTTAGAACATTACTACTTCAAAGAAAAAGCTTCATCAAAACACGATCTGGTCCATTATCTAAAGAACCAAGTTTTCTCTGAACATTCTGGCGTTCATATCATTGCGGTTTACGATAATGATGACGTCGTAGGCTTTGCATCTTATACCGTCATGTTCCCTGCCCCAAAGCTCTCAGGGCAGATGTACTTAAAAGATCTGTTCGTATCTTCGAAGGTTCGAGGAAAAGGGGTTGGTCTCAAGTTAATGAAGTATCTGGCATCTTTGGCGATCAAGTGTGGATGCCAAAGGTTGGACTGGACAGCTGAAAGTAGTAACCCTACCGCAGGTCAGTTTTACCGCTCAATTGGTGCAACACTAATTCATGAAAAAGAGTATTATCGTTTTTCAGGTGATGCATTACGCGAATTCGCCAAAACCGACTAACGAGTCGCTAGGCTTGGCTCACCGCTGAAAGCGTCCATCACCCTACTTCCGATTGAAATTTGCTCTTCGTCACCTAACTAATACGTCATGTGGTGACATTTACCGTCTAATATCGGTGAATAAATGCAACTCAACTCAAAATTCGTTGTCAGATTGTCTACCATACGACGCATAGCTTTTTACATCTGCGTCGAGCTTGTTTATTATCAGCGCAGTATTTTAAAGGTTACTAAGAAATTATTATGCAATTAAAGAAGTGGTTAGTTGCCGTACCATTAGCAATGACATTGCTGACAGGATGTTCGGTATTGGAAAGACTGGTTTATCGTATTGATATCAACCAAGGCAACTATGTAGAACAAAGTGCGGTTGATAAATTAAAGTTTGGGATGACTAAAGCACAGGTTCGCTTCGTATTAGGGTCGCCAATGCTTATTGAAAACGGCTATCCAAACACTTGGTATTACATCTATCATCATACTCCTGGCCATGGCGAACCAGTACAGAAAGATCTGATTGTAAACTTTAATGACCAAGGCACGCTCGCAGACATCAGTGGTGACTTTCCAAAAAGTGACGCATTTTACGAGCAAATTCAGTAAACTGACTTTTGCAAAAAAACCTCCCGTTTGGGAGGTTTTTTATTATATAGAAATCATGTTAGTCAAACTTTGAGTAACTCACATGAGCTATTGGGTTAATATTAATCCTGCTTATTTTTACGTACAGAACTAGGCTTGCCACCGGTGACTGGGTCTGCACTCCCCTCGGTTTTAGCCTGCTCCGCCCGCTTACGGCGAATCTCTTTCGGATCGGCAAGTAACGGACGATAAATCTCTATTCGATCTCGATCTCGAACGGTCGCATCCAACTTCACGTTACGACTAAACACACCCACTTTGTTCTTGGACAAATCAATTTCAGGGTACAACTCCAATACACCGGATTGTCGAATGATCTCTTCTACCGTTGCGTGATTATTTACCACTAAGTTAAATACACGCTGTTCATGAGGAAGAGCATAGACAACCTCAACGTGAATCATATCTGACTCAATACTCATAACACTCGTAGACCTGTTTTGCGCGTTTAGTAAATGCATTTACCATATTACTAGTAAGCTCGTTAAAAATCTTACCGAAGGCCATCTCAATCATTTTACTTGAGAATTCAAACTCAAGCTTTAGTTCAACCTTGCAAGCTTGCTCATCTAGCGCGGTAAAAATCCAACCACCACGCAACGTCTTAAACGGGCCATCCACCAAGTTCATCATAATTGCTTGGCCTGGGATCAGCTCATTTGAAGTAGTAAACGTTTTGCTGATACCAGCCTTCGCCACATCGACAGAAGCCACCATACCATTACCCGAAGACTCAATGATTCTAGAGCCCGAGCAACCAGGCAGAAACTCAGGGTATTTAGCAACATCGTTAACCAGATTGAACATCTGTTCAGCACTAAAAGACACAAGCGCAGAACGGCTGACTTGCTTCATACATACTCCTATCGATACATGTACAGATTTAAAGCTCCTGCCAATTTTACTTTTATTCCACGATTGCGCAAATAAAAGGATTTCCTATCCGATATCCAACCCGTATAATGTCGCTATTATGGCAAAGAAAAAAACGAAACAAAAAGCGGGTAGCAATACTATCGCGCTGAATAAAAAAGCTCGCCACGAGTATTTCATCGATGATGAAATCGAAGCTGGCTTGGAGCTCCAAGGTTGGGAAGTGAAAGCCCTTCGCCAAGGTAAAGCCAATATTTCTGAAAGTTACGTATTTATGCGTGACGGTGAAGCCTTTGTGAGTGGCATGACAATCACTCCTTTAAATCAGGCATCGACACACGTTGTGGCGAACCCTACACGTGTGCGTAAACTACTAATGAGTCGTCGTGAGCTGGATAACCTATTCGGACGTGTAAACCGTGAAGGTATGACATTAACGGCCCTTTCACTGTACTGGTCTCGCTCTTGGGTGAAACTAAAAATTGGCGTAGCAAAAGGTAAAAAGCTGCACGATAAACGTACGGATCTAAAAGAAAAAGACTGGGCAAGAGAAAAAGCACGCGTAATGAAGAGCGCGCTGCGTTAATCTTGACCACTTAAACGCATAGTACTGGACAGCCAATGCTTTTCTGTTACTATGCGAATATTACCTGGGGCTGATTTAGGATTCGACGGGAATTCAGAAGTCTGAGGTGCATGCCGAGGTGCGGTAGGCCTCGTTAACAAACCGCAAAAAAATAGTCGCAAACGACGAAAACTACGCACTAGCAGCTTAATAACCTGCTAAGAGCTCTCTCGCCCTAGCTTCCGCACGTAAGACGGGGAACAACGAGGGATCAAACCCAAACGCGCTAGCCCGGATTCTCCCGCCTGAGAGATGAACGGCGAATTTTAATTCAGGCTAGTCATTCATTAGCGTGTCGGTTCGCAGGTGGATGGCGAAATTAAAGATCGACTAAGCATGTAGTACCAATGATGAACGGTTTTCGGACGCGGGTTCAACTCCCGCCAGCTCCACCAAACGTTTGGAAAAGGCCACCTTCGGGTGGCCTTTTTTGTATCAACTAAAATAGTCTCTTTTTTCAAACATTCATGCTTTCTGAAATCTTACTACATGGATTACCGCATACCTTTGGCCCATGTAGGTTTACAAACTCGTTGAGTATTAATCAGTAAACAAGAAGTTCATAAGTACTAATCAAAAAGGCAGAAAGCATGGTACTAAAAGCCCTGCAACTTAAAAGTCTTCTGCTTACCTATCCTTTCTAAGAGATAACTAGATCTAAGTCTAAAGTCTATACTCATCTCCCTCGATGAATTGATTGATGTATTCATTGTTAGTCCCTACTCGCTTGTTTCATTACAACTCTATAGATGTAATGACTACAAACAGTAGTTACAAAAAATAATGTAATTCTAATCACAAAGTTAACCTTAGATATTGAACAGAAACACAACATATATAGATTTTTAAATTTCAAAATGAAAATATTGTTGTGAAAAATTAAGTTGCTGGAATTATTACAGTCATATTAGTGAGCATTGTAATGAATTTTGAAGAAAGTAAATTGAATGACGAACACGTTAATCAATACACACCGCAAATCAATGGTGTGTTAACAAAGAAAGGAAAACCACTTAGTAGCCTAAAGGTTAGCCTTAGTATTGGTTTAAGCATGTCAGGGAAATCAATAGACTTATCAACATTCACAGACAGTACTGGTCGCTTTGAGTTTTCTCCAGTCTATGAAAATAAAGACGTCATAAGCACTCCTCTCATTGATCGCTATGTAACTATTGTTTTAGTCGCAGAACTCAGCAATGATGAAAGTACTATTATTTGGGAAGGAAGCTTTGATGGTTATAAAATAGAGGATTACGTAAAAAATAACATGGCTAACCTTGCTTGTGACACTGAGAACCCTCTTAAGTACTTTGCTTTTTCAATTGATGATGAAGAAAACGATGACTACTACGTGAACAGCCAATGTAACTTATTTGGTTATATAGACTCTGACTTGTATGGAAATTAAATAATGCACTCATGATGCAACTCCAGTTCCTATGTCTCCTCTTTGGCCATTCATTCACGGGGGCATTGAGTATCGGTTAGAAGGAGGTTCTGGTATCGACTTCCACGCTCATGGACTAGAAAAAAATCTGTTCCGGGTTATGTCAATAACGCTACAAGTAATGAGTGATCGGCACTACAATCTAAGCCTTAAACTTATCTAGAACGCAACGTATTTCTTGACTTCAACAATAGATATAACGCTCGGATGACTGATGGTTGGGTAAGTAAAATAGTCTCTTCAACTTTGACTTTACTAAGAATTTCAGGTCTGGGTCATATAATACAACAGATGCGACCGTAGGCCTTGCTACTTGGGTTCAATTAGCTAATTTCAGAGCTAAAAAATGAACGTAACGAACACGTACGCGGTATTATAGGCCACATAAATGTAATGTCAGGCAATGCGGAAATTAACCTATCTAATATTACTTTTAGAGCAATAAAGCTTTGTTTTTCAAGGTTAGTAAAAAGGCTAGACAGTCATGCTAGTAACGTATTAAATACCCTGGAGTAACAATAAAATAAATTAGCCATCGTTTTATATATACGCTTCATCGGTCTTAAATTATTTGAATGATAAATAATAAAAGTGCGAAGCTATTTTGCTTCGCACTTTTATTGAGTCCAGCACGGCTAACTATATTAGAAGCGATACTCTACACCTAGTGATGCTTGGTTAAAGTCTGTTTCCGTGTTTGCACCGTTCGCGACATTCTCCGCATTGAGTTCTACGTCGTACCACATATATTCTGCGTTAACTAAGAAGTTATCAGTAACTTTAAAACCCACACCGGCACCAGCGAATACACCTTCATCATCTTTGTTGCCTTGGAAGCCCGCAACGTTGTAATCCGTCGAGTACCACATTTGACCGCCTTTTGCGTAAAGGTCGACACGATCAGCAATGGGAGCGGTAACTTTTAGAGCCGCTGTATAGCCGTCCGTTTCGGCATTTGCTAGGTTATTACCATAGCTACCGAAATCAATGTAACCACCTTCCAACGCTAAGTAAGGATTAAAACGGTAACCAACTAAACCTTGAATAACATCGCTGTCATCATCAAAGTCATCTTGTCCATCAACTTTTAAGTAACCGTAGTTGGCGCCAACATATACACCATGATCGTTGGAGTCCGCAGCATGTGATAAAGTACTAAACGTTGCTAAAGAAAAAAGGCTAATCAAAGTAACAACATTGCTTTTCATTTCGTTCTCCTAATATAAGTTCCATTGAAGGTTCGAATAGTAAAGAGCAAATGCAATGCCAACTTTAAATTAATGAAAAATATATTTAATTTTATAGAATACTGACAATCCTCTAAAGAACGCCGAACAAAAACAGAAAAAACGATCTGTCCGTTTACTTTATATAAACAATACTAAATTGAGGTTAATCGATGATGTGAAAAAGATTCTTGTTAATTTGTAGATTTTTCAAAGAAATTAAATAAACATCTAAAATACTCTTGTAGATTAATCAGTCAAAAAACGCTTAGCTAGTTTTTATAAGAAAGGAAGCTAATCACACATACGTTGCATCTTACTTTGCTTCAAGCCGTGAATACTCTACTCTTTGCCTAAGCAGAGTTTAATGGAACTGAAGTATGTTAAAAGGCAGTGAATACCCTTCTATTCGAGCATTAAGGACGTTTGTCGCGGTCTCTAATTACCTCAGTTTCTCTAAAGCAGCGGATGCCCTATGTATTACGCAAAGCGCAGTAAGCAAACAAATCGCATCGCTGGAGCAATTGGTGGGTTTACCTTTAATACAAAGAAGGGCGAGTGGTATTGAGTTAACCGAAGAAGGCAAGCGTTATCTGCCGCAAGTCACAGAAGCTTTGGAGCTTATTCAGCATGCAACTGCCAACTTAATCCAGTCAGATTCAAAGCAAGAATTACTCACCGTGGACGTAACCCCTTCTTTTGCCAGCCTTTGGTTGATACCTAATATTGATGACTTCCACCAGCAACATCCTAACATCCGAGTAAGAGTCTGTACCGGGGATGGGAACGTCAAAGATTCGAGCAACGAAAGTGACTTACATATTCGCTGCCTTCCATTATCCACACATTATGAATACAGCCACTTACTGTGCGAAGAAACATTGTTATTAGTCGGTTGCACAAATGCTCCTGCAATTGAGAGTGTGCACGCTGTTAGTAATTATCCGTTTATACCTCAAATCACTCGCCCTCAGCTATGGGAGCAATTTAAAACTGTCTACACTGTAGAATCTCCCGTTACCTATCAACCTGTAGGCGTCGAACATTTTTACCTAGCTTGCGAAGCTGTCAGAATGGGAAAAGGGCTCGCCTTGCTTCCTGATTTTATGGCGCAGTATTCGATTTTAAGAGGGGACATTCAGCATGTTCTCAACCTCTCTTTACAGAGCGGTTATGGTTATTACGTGATGATTCCAAATTATCGACTTTCAGCTAAAAAAGTAGTGGCATTTCACGAATGGCTGAAGAGCAAGCTAAGTTAATGTTGTTTCTTTAAACTCGTTTAGGTAAACCAAAACAACTCAAAGACTTCGGTATCTGTCTGCTCAAATTTATGGCATTCTCATCCATACTATTTAAAAAGGATAAATGGATAGTAGGATATGGACAGCAACACGCCAAGACTCTCTTTACGCACCATTGAGCCGACCGATTACCCAGAGCTCGCGGAATTAATGGACCTTGTTTTTCCTGATGTTGGTGGCTCATGGCCACGCCTGACCATCATGGATCTCATTCATCAGTTTCCTGATGGCCAAATCTGTATTGAAGATAACGGCAAAATAGTCGGTGCAGCATTAACCATTAAAGTGGACTACAACCGCTTTTCTCTTCCTCATCTATATACCGACATCATTACCGAAAACAACGTCATACAGAATCAAGTAACCGGTGATGCAATGTATGGTCTCGATGTATTTGTCCACCCGGACTATCGAGGGCTACGTTTAGGTCGACGTTTGTATGATGCGCGTAAAGAGCTTTGCCGTAGTAAGAACTTCAAAGCAATTTTAGCCGGTGGTCGCATTCCTAATTACCACCAATACGCAGATGAACTGAGCGTTGCAGAGTACATCGACAAAGTAAAACGCCGTGAGCTTCATGACCCTATTTTGTCTTTTCAGCTTGCTAACGACTTCGATGTAAAACGAATCATGCGCGGCTACTTACCAGAGGATAGCGCTTCTAAAGGTTACGCGACACTGCTGGAGTGGGATAACTTTTTCTACGAAGAGGATATTCAATCCGTACACGATGTAGAAAAAACACTGATTCGGATTGGTGTCGTCCAGTGGCAAATGCGCGCGATGAATGACCTGGAGGATTTGCTCGATCAGGCTGAGTTCTTCATCTCTTCTCTTGCGAACTATAAAGCCGATTTCGCCCTATTCCCTGAATTCTTTAACGCGCCGCTGATGGGATTGCAAAACGACCAAAATTCCGTCGAAGCAATTCGCTTTTTGGCTAGCTTTACAGAAGAGATCAAAAACCGCTTCTCGCAGATGGCCGTCACCTACAACATCAACATTATTGCAGGCAGTATGCCCGTCATCGAGGATGGCAAGTTGTATAATGTGGCCTACTTGCTGCAACGAGATGGTGAAATAAACGCTCAATATAAGATCCACATCACGCCTCATGAACAAAGAGACTGGGTGATCGACGGTGGTGACAATGTTCAAGTGTTCGAAACCGATGCGGGCAAAGTCGGCATACTGATTTGTTATGACAGCGAGTTCCCAGAGTTGGGAAGAATGCTCGCCGAGCAAGGCGCACAAATTGTGTTCGTTCCTTTCTGGACAGACACAAAAAATGGCTACCAACGAGTACGAATCTGTTCCCAATCACGAGCCATCGAAAACGAATGCTACGTTGCAATTGGGGGCAGTGTCGGCAACTTACCTCGTGTTGATAATGTCGATATCCAGTACGCACAATCTGCCGTATTCTCACCGTCGGATATCTATTTCCCGCACGATGCGACCTTGACAGAAGCAAGCGCCAACACCGAAATGATAATCTTCGCTGATGTTGATTTGACTAAGTTGAAACAGCTTAATACCGAAGGCTCTGTCACCAACTTACGTCATCGCCGCCTTGATTTGTATGGCGCATTCACCAAAGCCAAAGAGTCATAAGGATCTCCCTAGTTCGCCGCTACCAAAGAGCGTGGCGGCGAGTAAAGCCAGCTGCAGGTTGATTCTGCGCAATTATCAGAGGCATGTCAGTTTTTCTCAACGGTGAGAAACAAGAATTGACCCAATAGGACATTCGGAGTATCACTCCAACTTCGTTCCGCTTTTACTAGGGGAAAGCTTTTGGAACATATTAACGAACTTCTCATGTCAATGAAGCCTTTGCTTGAGCAATATGGCTACGTTGCGCTGATTGTCAGTATATTTCTAGAAGGGATAGGTATCCCGATGCCTGGTCAATCACTGATGATCGCGGCATCTTTGCTCTCGTCAGAACAAGTCATGAACCTAAGTATGGTAATGATGGTATCGTGGCTGAGTTGCTTTTTTGGTAATACCTGTGGCTACTTAATCGGTTATTACTTTGAGGGGTGGTTAGATAAAAAAGGCTACATTTCCGGCCCGAAGATGCAAACGCTTCAATTAACTATCCAGAAATACGGCCCTACGTGCTTGGTCGTCAGCCGCTTTATTGAAGGAATGAAGCAATTTATGCCTCTTGCATGCGGTATCGCGAAAATGCCACGTAGAGAGTTTTTGCTCGGTAACGCCCTCGCGGCGACGGTTTGGGTATTGGTATTCAGCTTGTTAACTCACTTTGCATTTGAGCATTTAAGCGTGTTGAGCAACCTGTACACCGAATACAAATATCTGGTATGGGCATTTGCTGCTGTCTTATTTACGTGGATGGTTTTAGGTATTGTTAAACGCAAAAAAGCCAAATCAATGCAATAACAACAGTCTCTTCATTAGCGCATAACTAAAGCTCGTGGTATCAGTGAGATACGCAACACGAGCTTTTATCTTTTTCTTTACGTGTAAAATTTAAACAGCCATTTAGACGTCTAGACGTTGACAATGTAGAAATGTGATATTAGTCTGCTCTTCTCTCTTATCATTAACATTGTCGTTTACATGTCCGGTTCCCAACAAACTACTAAAACAGTTGCACCGTCTGCGGTCGCACTGATCCCATTAATTGTATTCCTTGCGCTATTTATTGGCGTAGGCACTTACTTATCTTTGCAAGGCGTGGAATTTGCCTTCTACCAGCTGCCTGCACCCATCGCGGTATTACCAGCCATCATCATTGCGTTTCTTTTAAGTAAAGAGAAACTTAACCGCTCAATCGAACACTTCATGCGTGGTGTTGGCCACCCAGACATAATCGCAATGTGTATGATCTATCTGCTTGCAGGTGCCTTTGCTGCGGTAGCAAAAGCCTCTGGCGGTGTTGATGCAACAGTAAACCTTGGTTTATCCGCTATTCCAACCAGCATGATTTTACCAGGCATTTTTCTGATTTCTGCTTTTATCGCAACAGCAATGGGGACTTCGATGGGTACCATCGCAGCCGTTGCCCCCGTAGCGTTGGGTATTGCTGAATCAGCAGGAATGAGCTTACCGTTAACCGCAGGCGTTGTACTGAGCGGCGCTATGTTTGGTGATAACCTTTCTATCATCTCTGACACCACCATCGCGGCGACACGCTCTCAAGGTTGTGAGATGAAAGACAAGTTTAAAGAGAACATTCGTATTGCTTTACCTGCGGCGTTGATCGCGATTGTAGTGTTCGCTTTCAACAGTACCGCGACTCAAGTGCCTGCAACTGGCGATATTGAGTGGCTAAAAGTCTTGCCGTACATCACTATTTTGATCCTAGCGGTATCTGGTGTGAATGTGTTTGTGGTTCTGTCGATTGGCATTCTTTTGGCTGGCGGCGTGAGCTTGGCATCGATTGACAATTACGGACTAACTAATCTAGCCCAAGACGTTTACAAAGGCTTTGGTAACATGCAAGAGATCTTCTTGTTATCCATGCTGATTGGTGGTTTGAGTGAACTGATGCGTCGCCAAGGTGGTCTTGCTTTTCTAACAAATTTCGTTAGTAGCCTTATCCACGCGTTTGGCTCTAGTCACTCTAAGCATGCGAACAGTCGTGCAAGCGAGCTAGGTATTGCAGGTTTGGTATCAATGGTCAATGGCTGTACGGCAAACAACACCGTAGCCATCATTGTATCGGGCAGCGTTGCTCGCCAACTGGCGGAAGAGAATAATGTCTCTCCTCGCCGCTCAGCAAGCTTGTTAGACATTTTCTCATGCGTGGTGCAAGGCGTGTTGCCTTACGGTGCTCAAGTACTGCTGCTAGGTTCCGTGTTCAACCTCTCGCCACTTGAAGTAGTTGCCAATTCTTACTACTGTTTTGCATTAGCGATAGCGGCTGTTGTCGCGGTGTTTATCAAACACCCCGCTCGTCAACCTGTAGCGCAAACTGAGAACTAACGACAAATACCGAAAAGGCTCCGATGGAGCCTTTTTACTTTCCTTTCTTCTTTTTTTTCTTTTCCGCGAGCAGATTTACTTCAAAGCTGAACGCAAACTTTGCGCACTGTGTAAAGGAATAGCAAAGCGATGCGCCACATCGCGTAGAGCTTCCACCTGAGCCGCGTTACTGATTGCTAATTCGCCTGCCACATCGACGTGGTTATTCTCAAACCCCACTCTCACATCGAATCCAAGTAACATCGCACTCGCTAAACAGTCTTGCTCTCGCGCGCCAAAAGCACAAATGGCACATCGAATTTCTTCCTCGACAAAACGCGCCAAATTCAAACCTCGTAAATCCCATGGCGAAGACTGTTGAGCTTGGTGATAACGCCCTAACACCACTAATGCATGCTGATGCGTTTTAGGTAACACGCCCGCATCACGCAGTTGGAAATAACGTTCAATGTCGGTTGCATCGTAGAGAATAATTTGGCTCACGATGTTGTGTTCTGCCACCCAATGGAAAAAGGCATGCCCTTCTTTCTCACTTGCGCGATCAGGGATTAACTCCCTCAATGCAAAAGAAGCCGCTTCTGGTTTCACAGCTTTAACTAACGCCATCTGTTGTGGCGGAGAATACAAGCCCACCGCCTCTGTGGTGAGCTGTACCATCATGTTTTGTCCCACCGCTTCTTTCACGGCATGGTAAATTGCCATGTTGTCGTCGATGTCTAATGAATGACGTCCGTTGGCGTCTCTAGCATGCAAATGGATCATGGCAGCCCCTGCCGTTTGACAAGCGATAGCCTCTGCAACCAGTTCGTCTGTTGTCATGGGTAAGCTGGCGTGATCGTGCTTAGTTTTTCTTGCACCGTTTGGGGCCACGATAATAGCGATAGGCTCTCGTATAAATCGATTTTCTAATTCCATTCCTTCGCTACCTCTTTTAGCGTTAATGAGAGTTTGCCAACTAGCTCATCAATATGGTGAGGCTGAATAATGAATGGCGGCGCAAGCAAGATATGGTGCCCATTAACGCCATCAATCGTTCCGCCCATTGGATAGCACATTAAGCCATTTTCCATTGCTCGCTGTTTGATGCGTTTGTCTGCCAATGTGGCTTTACTCAGAGGCGCCTTGCTTTCTTGATCCGCCACCAGCTCAATGCCAAAAAACAAACCTTTACCACGAATGTCGCCAATGTACGGTAAATGGGCCAATGCAGAAGTAAGCTCATTACGCAGCAAAGCACTTTGCCGATTCACCGCCGTTAACAAATTATCTTGGAAGATGGTTTGAATGGTCGCCACGGCAGCAGCGCACGCCACAGGGTGCGCCATAAAAGTATGACCATGTTGGAAAAAACCGCTTCCATCAGCAATAGCTTGATAGACTCGATCATTCGCAACCACCGCGCCAATAGGTTGATAACCCGCACCAAGCCCTTTAGCCATACACACCAGATCGGGTTCTGCCTCTTCTTGCTCAAACGCAAAAAAACTGCCACTGCGTCCAACGCCACACATGACTTCATCCAAGATCAATAACACATCGTATTGGTCGCATATTTCGCGAATACGCTTGAAGTAACCTTGTGTGGCAGGCACAGCTCCAGCGGTGGCTCCCACAATGGGCTCAGCGACAAAAGCCATGACATTATCAGCCCCCAACTCAAGAATTTTTGCCTCTAGCTCATTCGCCGCTCGCAATGAGTAATCCAATTCCGACTCATGACTCTGCTGATAACGATAAGCATAGCAAGGGGCGATATGATGGCTCGGGTGTAAGATGGGTTTGAACGGTTCACGTCGCCATTCATTACCTCCGACAGCCAGAGCCCCCAAGGTATTACCGTGATAACTTTGCTGACGCGCGATGAATTGCTTTTTCTCTGGCTTACCTGATTCCACGAAATACTGCCGCGCCATTTTTAGTGCCGACTCCACCGCTTCTGATCCTCCACTGACTAAATACACATGGTTGAACTGTTCAGGCATATGCTGACAAATCAATTCTGCTAGGCGCTCACTGTTGTCACTAGTAAAAAATCCAGTATGAGCAAATGGCACTCGCTCGATCTGTTCCAACATGGCTTTTTTAACGGCGTGATGACTGTGGCCAAGGTTTGATACCGCAGCACCACCACAAGCATCGAGATACTGCTTTCCATGCTTATCGAATAGATAAACACCTTCACCTCTATCGATGATTGGTAGCGTGGCATGGCAATGACGGTGAAATACGTAAGACATTTGAGTCCCTTCCAATGTGTAATACTTGCACACATCATCAGGAACAAACCCAAACGTGACAAGAGAATAAATCTCACCCTCTATGAGCTTTTGGAATGCCACAAACCAAAAACACCAAAACCCTTGATATTTAAACAATAAAATAAAAATAGGCCAGCTTTTTTAAAGGCTGGCCTATGGGTAACCCAAAGCTAAAAACAGAATCGTTTACGCGTTTAGTGCCTGTTCTAAATCGGCTAGAATATCGTCAATATGTTCAATACCCACCGATAAACGAATCATCTCTGGAGACACACCAGCTTGTTTTTGTTCTGCTTCGCTCAATTGACGATGAGTCGTCGATGCAGGATGACAAGCCAATGATTTTGCATCGCCAATGTTCACCAAACGCTTAAAGATTTTCAAAGCATCATAAAAACGCACACCAGCGTCATAACCATCTTTTAAACCAAACGACAAAATCGCAGAAGGCTTACCTTTCATGTATTTTTCGGCGAGATGGAAGTGTTCAGAACTTGGCAATCCGGCATAACTTACCCAACTGACTTTGTCATTCTGTTCCAAGAATTCAGCCACTTTGAGTGTGTTCTCGGTATGGCGCTCCATACGCAGCGGTAACGTTTCTAGCCCTTGCATAAGCATAAATGCATTCATCGGTGATAATGCGGCTCCGGTATTACGCAGTGGTACGGTACGCGCACGCCCGATAAATGCCGCCTCACCAAACGCTTCGGTATACACCACGCCGTGGTAAGAAGGTTCTGGTTGGTTGAAAACAGGAAAGCGGTCTTTGTGCTGCGCCCAAGGGAATTTACCTGAATCCACAATCACGCCACCCAATGTGGTGCCATGCCCACCAACGTATTTAGTGAGAGAGTGAACTACGATATCCGCACCGAACTCGATGGGTTTGCACAGCACTGGCGTCGCGACGGTGTTATCCACAATCACAGGCACGCCTTGTGCGTGAGCAAGCTCCGCCACACGTTCTAAATCGATGATATTACCTGCAGGGTTACCAATGCTCTCGCAGTACACCGCTTTGGTATTTTCATCAATTAACTCGGCCAAACTTTCTGGCTTGTCATCTTTAGCAAACTTCACCTGAATACCCTGATTTGGCAGCATGTGCGCAAACAAGGTATAAGTACCGCCATAAAGTTGCGGCGTAGAAACGATGTTATCGCCCGCTTGCGCTAAGGTCAGAATCGCATAGTTAATCGCTGCACTCCCCGCACTCACGACCAATCCAGCAATGCCGCCTTCTAACGCCGCCATGCGTTTTTCCAGAACATCGTTAGTCGGATTCATGATGCGAGTGTAGATATTCCCCGGCACTTCCAAGTTAAACAGATCAGCGCCGTGCTGCGCGTTGTCAAACTCGTACGCGACTGTTTGATAAATCGGTGTCGCGACAGATTTGGTGGTCGGGTCAGTTTCGTAACCAAAATGGATGGATAGCGTTTCGTCTTTCATGTTCTTCCCTGTCTTTCATCACTCAAATAGCGGCAAGCAAAGCACTTACCTTGCTTATAAAACTTATATTGCCCAATTTTTCAACAAATAACGTAGGGATAAATCACAGAGATAAAACGCTAATTCAACTGTCCAAGTAACCAGTGACGAAACGTTTCTGTCGCATTCGTACGTGTGTTCATGATCAAGTAATACCCTGCATTGGCAGGAATCGGTTTGAATGGAGAAACCAAACGCTCTGTCGTCAATTCATCCTCAATCAATGCCATTCGAGCCATCGCAATCCCAACGCCAGCTTCGGCTGCAGACATCGCCATATCCGTTCGATTAAAAAAGTGTCCGACATCGGTTTTAAAATCCAACCCCATCGCTGACGCCCAATATAGCCACTCATAGTCACGCGTCGCTTTTTCCCATGGCATCGCATCGTGTAGTAGCGTCGCCTCTTGCCATTGCTTCACTGGCATTGAGTTTTTTTGCTCACCAAACAACGTTTTTAGCCAGCCATGATCCTCAAGGTATTTTGGACTCATCACCGGTAGCAGATGCTCATCCAAAATCAGCTCCGCGTTAGCATTTCTATAAGGATGAAGACCATAGTCAATTGCGACGTCATAGTCTTTTATCTCACTATTTACCAGCGCACCTTCCGCAAAGATTTGTACTTGGATATCCGGATTATCATGATGGAAGCTTTCGAGCTTTGGGACTAACCATTTGAAAGCAAAAGAAGGCGTCAACTTCAAACGAATTTCATTGGTTTGCTTTTCTACTTTGAGCTCATCAAGCAATTTGCTCAGTTCCGAAAAGTGAAACTGCGTCGCTTGGTGTAACTGAGTGCCTTTTACGGTTAAACGAATACCGCGAGAGTGGCGTTCAAATAAAGTAAAACCTAATAACGCTTCCAAATGAATAATTTGTTGGCTTATGGCACCAGTGGTGAGGTGTAAATGTCTTGCGGCACCAGTAAAGCTACTGTACTCCGCGACTTGGCTAAATAGGCACAAACCACTTATCAGATTACTTTTCATCCTTGAGCCTATAGTTTTTCTAAACACTGTGTGTAATTTATATCGATTGTTAATAAAAGGTAAAGAAAAGAAACTGAGCACTCTGATAAATGTGTGGAGTGCATCAATGGAAGTCATCGTATTAGGCAGCGGCGTTATCGGCTTAACCTCTGCTTGGTATTTATCTCAAGCAGGCTATCAAGTTACCGTCATTGACCGCCAACCAAGCAGTGCCATGGAAACGAGCTTCGCCAATGCCGGGCAGATCTCGTATGGCTATTCTTCGCCTTGGGCTGCGCCTGGTGTTCCTGTTAAAGCCATTAAGTGGTTAATGGAAGAGCATGCTCCACTTAAAATCAAACCCACTCTGAATGCCGACATGATCCGCTGGGCGAGTAAAATGGTCGCGAACTGCACCCTACCTCGCTATCAAGTTAACAAGGCTCGCATGCTTTCGATCGCTAACCACAGCCGTATTTGCTTAGAACAGTTACGCCAAGAACACGCCATTGAGTATCAAGGACGTCAGTTTGGGACCTTGCAAGTATTCCGAACACATCAACAGCTGCAAGCTATTGAAAAGGACATGCAGCTCCTTGAACAAAGCGGAACCCGATTTAAGCTAATGGACGTCGAACAATGTATTGAACAAGAGCCAGGGCTTGCACTTGTGAAAGACAAACTGGTTGGTGGCTTGCATCTACCTGATGACGAAACGGGCGATTGCCATCAATTTTGCCAACAACTAACGGAGCTTGCTAAGGCACACGGTGTCCGATTTGAGTTCGATACTGAAGTAAGCAATTGGGTTACAGTAGGCAAAAAGATCATAGGTGTCCAAACGAACCGAGGACAATTTAAAGCAGACCAATATGTAGTGGCCTCTGGCAGCTACTCTACAGCGCTACTCAAGCAACTCGATATTGATATTCCGGTCTACCCTGTCAAAGGCTATTCACTCACCATCCCGATGGAAGATGAACACTTCTCTCCTCGATCTACTGTGATGGATGAAACCTATAAAGTCGCTATGACTCGATTTGATGACAGAATTCGCGTAGCTGGCACCGCAGAATTAGCAGGGTTTGATACTTCCCTTCCACAAAAGCGCAAAAACACTATCGAAATGGTCATCCGTGATCTTTTTCCTCGTTGTGGTGACTTCAGCCAAGCTGAGTTTTGGAGCGGCTTTAGGCCAATGACGCCTGATGGCACACCAATTATCGGCGCGACTAAATACGATAACCTTTTTACTAACACCGGACACGGAACTCTGGGTTGGACGATGGCTTGTGGTTCAGGTCAATTGCTAGCAAGCGTAATGAAAGGTGAAAAAACAAAAGTGATGGATAATGCGGAGCTTAACCTTTGTCGTTACGCCTGAGGACATGACTGAACAAAAAACAGGCAGACACTTACTCCACAAAATGCATAACCACTGGCATTTTTAACTCATCAAAATCGCAGCACATTTAAATGACAATGTGCTGCATAATTAATCATCAGGCAAATCTTCTACCTAAAAGGAGCAAATAAGCAACAAGAACCAAATTTTAACAACTACTCTCCATTCTGTGTTCATCATCACGCTACAAAGGATTTGTAGCTAAAAAAGTTAACAATTGCATTACATAAAGGGTAATGTATTGTGTGAAAAACAACCACAAACACAACTAACAGGGAAAATACTCATGCAGTCATTAGTTGATTTTCTGAATGGAATTATTTGGAGCCCGGTACTGATCTATTTGTGCCTTGGCGCAGGTTTGTTCTATTCAATCATGACGCGTTTTGTACAAATTCGTCACTTCTTTGAGATGTGGCGCTTATTACTTTCAGGGAAGAGTTCAACAAAAGGGATATCATCATTTCAGGCACTTGCCGTTTCACTGTCTGGCCGTGTAGGTACAGGTAACATTGCTGGTGTTGCTGCTGCTATCGGTTTCGGTGGCCCAGGCGCCGTATTCTGGATGTGGGTCGTAGCCTTCTTTGGCGCTGCAACCGCATACGCAGAATCAACACTTGCACAAATTTATAAAGAAGAAGACGA
This sequence comes from Vibrio sp. Vb0667, assembly GCF_033391095.1. Classification (NCBI taxonomy): domain Bacteria; kingdom Pseudomonadati; phylum Pseudomonadota; class Gammaproteobacteria; order Vibrionales; family Vibrionaceae; genus Vibrio; species Vibrio sp. Vb0667. The sequence continues at coordinate 114,198 of NZ_JAWPOL010000012.1, forward strand.
AGGCGAGTTCCGTGGTGGCCCTGCTTACTATATTGAGAAAGCAATGGGACAAAAATGGTACGCTTGGATCTTTGCTATCGCGACCATCTTTGCTTGTGGTGTTCTACTTCCTGGCGTTCAATCGAACAGTATCGGTAACGCAGTAGAAGCCGCATTTGGCTCAGGTGACATGATTGAAACCGCTATTGGTACCTTCAGTTTTGCTAAAATTTTCACTGGTACGGTTGTTTGTGTCATTTTGGCTTTCATCATTTTTGGTGGCGTAAAGCGTATCGCGAACTTTACCCAAGTCGTTGTGCCATTTATGGCGTTAGCTTACATCATTACTGCGTTTGTCATCATCCTTCTAAACATTGGTGAGGTTCCACGCATTTTCGGCATGATCATTGGTGACGCGTTCACACCAATGGCAGGCGTTGGTGCAGCAATCGGCTGGGGTGTAAAACGTGGTGTCTACTCCAACGAAGCAGGTCAAGGTACTGGTCCTCACGCAGCAGCAGCAGCGAGTGTTGATCACCCAGCTCAGCAAGGTCTTGTTCAATCTTTCTCTATTTACATCGATACATTACTTGTGTGTTCAGCAACCGCGTTCATGATTCTTATCACTGGCGCGTACAACGTAAATGGTGCGATTGAAGGTACATTCCTGGTTCAAAACCTACCAGCGGATATTGGTGCAAATGGCCCTGTGTTTACACAGATGGCGATCGAAAGCGCACTACCTGGCGTGGGTAAGCCATTCATCGCAATCGCTCTATTCTTCTTCGCGTTTACGACCATTCTGGCTTACTACTACATTGCAGAAACGAACATTGCTTACATTCGTCGTACGTTCAAAGTAAATGGACTGATGTTTATTCTGAAAGTCATCATTATTTCATCCGTGTTCTACGGAACCGTGAAAACCGCCAACTTAGCATGGGCGATGGGTGATGTAGGCGTAGGACTGATGGCGTGGCTAAACATCATCGGTATTTTGATCATCTTCTTTATGTCGAAGCCTGCACTCAAAGCATTGAACGACTACGAAGAGCAACAAAAACGTGGTGTGACCGATTTTACATTTAACCCTGTTGCACTGGGCATTAAAGGCGCAGATTACTGGGAAGATAAGTACCGACGTAAAACGGGTAAAGCACCAACGGCAGACAGCAATAGCGCAGAAACTGTTGAGCAACCATCAACATAGCGTTATCACATAAATAAGAAAAAGCAGTGGTCCGATTGAGGACATAAAAAAGGGGGATTAACCAATGGTTAATCCCCCTTTCTTCATTATGAGTAACAGCTTAGGCGATAACCGCTTCAACTTTACGAGCGATTTTTGCTTTACCGACAGGTAATACTTCACGACCAAATTCGTTGTTCAGTACTTGCGCCATTGCAAAGTAAATTGCACTTGCGCCACAGAAGATACCCTCGAAGCCAGCGATAGCACCGATCACTTCGCTACCAGTGAAATCACGAGCAGCAAGCAAGAAGAACAGGATAGTTAGAGAACCAAATACCACTTGCTTCGCTGTTGGGTAACATAGAGAACCAATGAACATGAAACCAGTGAAGATGCCCCAAAGCGCTAGGTACCAACCCATAAAGCTTGCAGGGCTTGCAGGAAGACCCATGTGAGGCATTACGATTAGACCAACCAATGTTAGCCAAAATAGACCGTAAGAAGTAAACGCAGTTGTGCCGAACGTATCACCGCGTTTAAAACACATGATGCCAACGATTACTTGGCTAAGGCCACCGTAAAAGATGCCCATCGCTAGAATCATAGAGTCAATTGGGAAAAATCCTGCATTATGAATATTGAGCAGAATAGTGGTCATACCGAAACCCATTAGACCTAGCGGTGCTGGGTTAGCCAGTTTTGTCGACATGTACAAATACCTTTTTTCAAAAATGTTGATAAAAAATGCGCGCGAATTTTAATGGGCTGCAGAACAAAAGAGAAAAGCTGTTATTGAAAACTTAGATTCCATAAATAAACCACTACATATATAAAAAAAGACCCTGCAAAAAAAGCAGAGTCTTTATAGATGGTTAGGTTGTTTTTTACTCGATCACTGACAAGAAATCTCGTCCCAGAACCAGTTGCTTTGCGTTGGGCTTTCCCATACTCCAGGGCCATTTTTTGCGACAAAACATTTGTTTTGGTACGTCACTTTATCGCCGTTAGCGACTTGCGTTACACCCGGCTCCCACTGAATAAAATTGCCTGTCACTGGTGGTTCTGGCTCGGTTACTGGCGGCTCAGGTTCTGTGACGGGCGGCTCTGGCTCAGTCACCGGTGGTTCAGGTTCCGTTGTAGGCGGCTCCGTAGGAGTGCCTGAAACCAGCTTCCACGGGTCTCCTTTCGTTGGCTCATTACCTTGTGACCACCATTTCGCTTCGTAAACAGCACCTTGGTAAGAGACTTGTTCCCCCGTGTTATATACTTTGCCAGAATCCCAAGCTGCCACACCACCTACAGGCGGATCGACCGGATCCACTGGATCTAACTTGTCAACTACACGAACTTCTGGCCAACCCGCATGAGATTGGTAGAAGTTAGTTACACATTTCTCATAATCACCCGCAACTAGCGCAGAGTAAGCCGTTTGGAAACCAACAAGTTCACATTCAAAAGAGTGGCCTCCCGGACGATCTGAGTAGTATTTCCAGTTTCCATCCCAGTTGGTGTACAACACGTCTGTCGCACCATTCAGATTTAAGCTACCGTAAGGCGTCTGCTGCCAACAGGTATTGGTCTCATCGGCTTCAATTGGAATTTGATAATGGGCGGCAAGACCTTCCCAATAACGAATACGGTTAACAGGTTGACCTTTATCCTTGTTTTGCTCACCACACTCAATACCACCATTGATCACGTTGATGGTGGTACCAAAGCCGTAACCAATGCCAGCATCAAGCTCACGCTGTGAAGGCACCCAAGTACGGTCAATCACATGTAGCATTGCAGGTTTCGGTGCTTGTGGGGTTAGGAAGAACCAGATAGCCGATGCTAAGTTCAGCCACGAATCCGCAACCAAGCCTGGATTTTTTAGCAATACAGATGCATCACCATCAAACATCACTTCAGAGAACGCGCCATAGTTAAAATGGTAAGAAAGCTGTTTTGCACCACGTCCAAAGTAACCTTGTCCAGGTTCACATGGCCAGCGTTTGTTTTGCCAGTCATTTTGACCACAACCTGTTGTGTAACCTTCTTGCCCTTCAGACCATCCCATTTCTCGCACATGAACCAAAGCTTGCTGCCACTCTTCCAACCCTAGCGGATTATCCGATACGTTATCGATCGAAATATGGCCACCGGTTTCTTGTGCAAAGTGAGCAAACGCTGTCATGATCGATTTTTTACAAATTGCATCCGAATCACGACCGTCTGTGTACTCACCACAGAATGCAGGGAACTTACCAATTGCACGTAGGAAACGCGTGTAAGTGTATTCAGGTGCCGCCATTTGAGTCAGGAAGTCCCACTCACTTTCGGGGAATACACGCTCTACACGCTTCACGTTTTCTGGGTTGGTTGTCGCCCCTGGAACAATCGCTTCAACTACTGAGTTCGGGCGTGTCTCTAATGCTTGTGACCAAATGGCATACATAGGATCAGAAGTTTTGCTTTGCTCTACGGCTTGAACGTCACCACGAGCAATAACATAACCATTCGGATTTTGCGGATCGGGCTGAATATTCATACTCGCATTCACTTGTGCTGCTAAGACACAACTCAATGCAAGAGGAAGATGTTTGAGTGCAAACATGTCTAGTCTCCGGATTTCAACAATACAATATACGAGGAATAACTAGACATATAGTGGATCATATATACGAAACACCGAGCCAAGTACGTTGATTCTGCGAGACAAAATGAATAAATAGGTCCTCACACACATTTTGTCACAAGAAAAATGTTACCTTGACTCAAAAGAAAAGCGGAGACCCTGTGAGCCTCCGCTTTGTGATGTTTCTCTCTTTATTGTTCTGCCGAAACCACCTCTAGCTTCGCGGTTGACTTTTGTTTAGACAGCACAAAATAAACCACACACTGAGAAATAATTGCGGCAAGCACAATCACTGGTGAGGCGTTGATTCCAGCTAAAAGAAAACACCCTAATGCGATCATTCCATTGAGTAATGCGTAAGGCAATTGTGTACGGAAGTGCTCATACTGTTCACACCCCGCTCCTGTCGACGACAAAATCGTAGTTTCAGAGATGGGAGAACAGTGATCGCCAAACAAGCCACCAGATAATACCGCACCAATACAAACCAACAGTGGTGCATCAATCGCAACGGCAGTTGGGATCACTAATGGCATCATGATGGCGAACGTCCCCCAAGATGATCCCGTAGCGAATGAGATAACACCAGCAAGCAAAAAGGCGACTGCTGGCAATAGCCAGTACGGGAAACCGGCTTGAGCTTGTTCAGCAATGTATGCAGCTGCACCTAATTCTTTCCCAACCGAGCTAAGCGCCCAAGCCAATACCAGAATCACCGCCACTGACATCATGTTTGACATCCCTTTCAGATAAACCTGAATACCATCCGAAAGCTTTCTTACGCCATAAAACGCCATCAGCGCAATTAAAGTGAAGGCCGCGAAGAAATATGCAGAAGAAAGTGCAGCCCTAAACGTTGATCCTGCCACTTTTTGAAATGGAAAACCGTGTGGCACGAGGATGGTACATAGAACCACCAGCATAACGAGCAGCGGGGCCCATACAAAACTAGATTTTGCATCTTTATGCGTAAACACATTCATGGACTCCTGCACTTTCCCAAAGTCAGAGCCCTGCTCTGCTAGTTGTTCAGCCTTCGCCATCGGTCCGAAATCTAATTTGAAGAAAGAGATAATCGGCACAATCGCGATCGCAAGAAAGGCGTAAAACTGATACGGGATCGCACCAATGAAAGCATCCCAATCACTCATACTGACATTCAGGGCAGTAAACTCTTTTTGAATCAATCCCATGATGTAAACGCCCCATCCGATAAAAGGGATCAAGATTGCGACGGGAGAGGAAGTAGAGTCGATAATAAAAGCTAATTTTTGGCGTGATACTTTTAACTTATCAAATAAAGGGCGAAAAACAGGGCCAACAATCAGTGGTGTACCAAGGTCTGAGAAGAAAATAACCACACCACCGAACCATGCGGACAGTTGAGCTTGGCATTTACTCGCAACCCATTGAGTAACCTTTTTAGCAAACGCCACACCACCGCCAGATTTCTCCATCAAGGCAACAAAGCCACCAATAAAGACCAAGAGCAAAATGACGCCCGCATTGTAGCTGTCAGTTAATTGCGGCAGTAGATAGCTTTTCATCAATGCACTAAACGAGTCTAGTGGCCCTTTTTCGACAAATGTCCCTTCGAGCATAGCGACACCACTCACCACACCGGCGAATAAACCAACAACGACATTTCTTGTGGTCAGCGCGAGGAAAAGAGTAATAAGGATGGGAATGAGAGAGGTAACGTCAGCCTGTTCCATAGCAATACCATTTATGATAATCAAACAATTAAAATGAATATATATTTAATTTAACCGCATGTATATATTTCTCACAAAAAAGTTGAGCCACCTCTTCACAAACTTGAAGTACAAAAAAACCAGCCCGAAGGCTGGTTCTTATAAACTCAACTGTCTAGAGGAAAATTATTCCCACTCTATTGTAAACAAGACATTTTTATCTTTTATATTCAATGGCTTATTTTCCTGCTAATTGGTAATACCATGAAAAATACCATGCTCAGAAAAGGCTTAACAATATTTTGAAAAATTGCCTACTGAGCGCTGCCGCACAGCTCCATAGGCCGCTTTCCTGGCTTTGCTTCCAGATGTATGCTATTCTGCTCCTGCAGCTAATGGATCACCGCAAACAGGTTACTCGCCTGGGGATTCCCTTTCGACCCGAGCATCCGTATGAGACTCATGCTCGATTATTATTATTATAGAAGCCCCCATGAATAAATCGCTCATCATTTTCGGCATCGTCAACATAACCTCGGACAGTTTCTCCGATGGAGGCCGGTATCTGGCGCCAGACGCAGCCATTGCGCAGGCGCGTAAGCTGATGGCCGAGGGGGCAGATGTGATCGACCTCGGTCCGGCATCCAGCAATCCCGACGCCGCGCCTGTTTCGTCCGACACAGAAATCGCGCGTATCGCGCCGGTGCTGGACGCGCTCAAGGCAGATGGCATTCCCGTCTCGCTCGACAGTTATCAACCCGCGACGCAAGCCTATGCCTTGTCGCGTGGTGTAGCCTATCTCAATGATATTCGCGGTTTTCCAGACGCTGCGTTCTATCCGCAATTGGCGAAATCATCTGCCAAACTCGTCGTTATGCATTCGGTGCAAGACGGGCAGGCAGATCGGCGCGAGGCACCCGCTGGCGACATCATGGATCACATTGCGGCGTTCTTTGACGCGCGCATCGCGGCGCTGACGGGTGCCGGTATCAAACGCAACCGCCTTGTCCTTGATCCCGGCATGGGGTTTTTTCTGGGGGCTGCTCCCGAAACCTCGCTCTCGGTGCTGGCGCGGTTCGATGAATTGCGGCTGCGCTTCGATTTGCCGGTGCTTCTGTCTGTTTCGCGCAAATCCTTTCTGCGCGCGCTCACAGGCCGTGGTCCGGGGGATGTCGGGGCCGCGACACTCGCTGCAGAGCTTGCCGCCGCCGCAGGTGGAGCTGACTTCATCCGCACACACGAGCCGCGCCCCTTGCGCGACGGGCTGGCGGTATTGGCGGCGCTGAAAGAAACCGCAAGAATTCGTTAACTGCACATTCGGGATATTTCTCTATATTCGCGCTTCATCAGAAAACTGAAGGAACCTCCATTGAATCGAACTAATATTTTTTTTGGTGAATCGCATTCTGACTGGTTGCCTGTCAGAGGCGGAGAATCTGGTGATTTTGTTTTTCGACGTGGTGACGGGCATGCCTTCGCGAAAATCGCACCTGCTTCCCGCCGCGGTGAGCTCGCTGGAGAGCGTGACCGCCTCATTTGGCTCAAAGGTCGAGGTGTGGCTTGCCCCGAGGTGATCAACTGGCAGGAGGAACAGGAGGGTGCATGCTTGGTGATAACGGCAATTCCGGGAGTACCGGCGGCTGATCTGTCTGGAGCGGATTTGCTCAAAGCGTGGCCGTCAATGGGGCAGCAACTTGGCGCTGTTCACAGCCTATCGGTTGATCAATGTCCGTTTGAGCGCAGGCTGTCGCGAATGTTCGGACGCGCCGTTGATGTGGTGTCCCGCAATGCCGTCAATCCCGACTTCTTACCGGACGAGGACAAGAGTACGCCGCAGCTCGATCTTTTGGCTCGTGTCGAACGAGAGCTACCGGTGCGGCTCGACCAAGAGCGCACCGATATGGTTGTTTGCCATGGTGATCCCTGCATGCCGAACTTCATGGTGGACCCTAAAACTCTTCAATGCACGGGTCTGATCGACCTTGGGCGGCTCGGAACAGCAGATCGCTATGCCGATTTGGCACTCATGATTGCTAACGCCGAAGAGAACTGGGCAGCGCCAGATGAAGCAGAGCGCGCCTTCGCTGTCCTATTCAATGTATTGGGGATCGAAGCCCCCGACCGCGAACGCCTTGCCTTCTATCTGCGATTGGACCCTCTGACTTGGGGTTGATGTTCATGCCGCCTGTTTTTCCTGCTCATTGGCACGTTTCGCAACCTGTTCTCATTGCGGACACCTTTTCCAGCCTCGT
>NZ_JAWPOL010000130.1:0-1611 GCF_033391095.1 Vibrio sp. Vb0667
TGAGATGCGATACCTATTTTGGGCGAAGCGCAGATAAAGCCAGTCCGCAACAGGTCTGATGAGTGGCCGGCGCAGTGGTGCATACAACCAACCTCGTCCAACAAGCTGCCAAGCTCGGTAGGTCACATCCAGCCCGAGGAGTAAATTCCCGTGGTTGTCCAAGGCATGCAGAATGGTGTTGGCACGATCAGGGTCGATTTGCGGGTAGGCCGAAAAAGCGTCGCTGTAAATATCAACGGTGTTTATCTCTTGCTTATGATCGTGTTGGCGTAATGCCTTCATCTCTTTGGCGCACAGTGGGCAAGTGCCGTCGTAGAAAATAGTCAGTTTAGTCATATCAATTCGTCATTGCATTGGGGCTGCTTGATGGTTTCTCGCTGCTTTTACGTGGCGATGCTTCTTTGGGTTCATTGTGCTGCAGGTAGTGCTGCCAGTTAGTGCGAATGTTTTCGTAATTGTATTGGCAGAAGTCTTTGCGATCTCGAAGGTAGTCTTTTTCAACTTCGTCGAGTAACGATTTGTACTGTTCAGGATCGCTGCCATACACCAAGCACAAAGTGGAGAAGTAACGCTGTAGGTCAAAACTGTGTTCGTCAATGTACTCGCCGAAATCGTAATAGTCGGGTCTGTCATCGGACTCAAACGCAAACATGTCGGCGGCACTGATGGCCATATCGGCGCCATCGTCTAAATAGTCGATCAGTAAAATAGTGGCGAAATTGTCAACGGCATCTTCTTCTTTCCCCAACACAGGGATGCTTTGATCCTCGATGTACGCATGCCCAGCTTCATGCAGCAAAGTGTGTAATAAGGTATCTAATGCACCAGTCTTTGGCGATTTTCCGTAGCGATCTTCATATTGGTTGTTGGAGAAGTAATTGAGCGACTCCAAGTAAAACGTATAAGGAATATGGATGGTGTGCGTGTCGGGATCGTACATAGGGCCATCTTCGCCGCCATAAATCAGAGTGAGCGGTTTACGAAAAGGGAAGTAGGCTTGAGAAAGTCGAACAAAAATCGGGTTCACATCGCTGCTTTGAATGGATTGCTCGGCAAGTTTGTCATGGGTTGTTTCTGCGGGCATGTACTCGATACGAATATTGTCCGCTGCGTTGGCAGAAGCGGCGCAGAGTAATAGCACAGGGAGAAGCGATTGAATTTTCATGTTGAGCTCTTGTTATTTGAATGGCTTGCATAAAAATTATACATGTTTTTGGCGAATGAATAATCGGGATTGGCGTTTGTCACTCTGCGCCAATTCGTTTTATAGTTCGCCTAAAGGAGATCACTATGCCTAATCCACTGTTGTTACAACCCCGAATCCAATAGGCGTTGTTGACTGAGAACGCAGCAACAGCGCCACGAGAAATCGTTCCGTGGCAAAATTTTACTCTCTATTGAAGAGGCAAATGCCATGACTAAACATTGGTCTAAAGTTCAGTATCTGCACCAAGTGGTGCAAAACGCCAACATCCATATTAAAGGTACTCACAGTTATTACAGCGATTGCTGGGATAATGGTTTTGAGCAATCCGTCGTTCGTTATCTGCTGGGGGATGAAATCAGCAAGCAGTGGCAACCCCGTTGGGAAGTCGACCAACTCTATTTTGG
>NZ_JAWPOL010000131.1:0-1607 GCF_033391095.1 Vibrio sp. Vb0667
AATTAAAACCAGCTTGAGACAGCAAATTCACTCTGGCGTGGTTTCTCAAGGGCAAAAACTGCCTTCAGAAAGAGAGTTAAGTGAGCTGTTTTCTACCACCAGAATCACGATTAAAGATGCATTAGTCTCGTTGGAAACCGAAGGACTGATTTATCGAGAAGAACGCCGTGGTTGGTACGTGTATCCTGAGCGCATCTGCTATAACCCGTTGTCGCGTTCCCACTTTCATCAAATGATTCGTGAGCAGCATCGGATTGCAGCCACCCAATTGATCAGCGTGCGCAGTGAAATGGCGGCAGGGGATTACGCAAAAGCGCTTGATATCGAGCAGATGACGCCAATCCACATCATTGAGCGTTTGCGTTGTATTGATGGACGAGCCGTGCTGTTTGTTGAAAACGTTCTAAAAGCGAGTTTGTTCGATGGTATTTTGGCAGAGAATCTGACTATGTCGCTGACGGGCATTTATCGTGAGAAATATGGCTACGAGACAATGCGTTCTCGATTCGATGTCATTCCAACGTCGGCACCAGCACATGTGGCGAAAGCATTGAATCTGGCTGAAGGACAACCTGTACTGAAAATTTGTCGCGTGAACTACAAGCAAGATGGCGAGCTAATGGATTGCGAGTTGGAATACTGGCGACCTGACGCGGTGATGATTCGCATAGACAGCGTGGGATAAACAGCAGAATTAAAAAGAGCCCCATTAAGGGCTCTTTGCATTTCTGGGGTTGGGTATCTAAACCAGACTTAAACCAAACCTTGATCCTTCGCCATTTGATTGGCAATGCCCGGCGCTTTCAAAATGCTAGGTAGCAAAATGAAAGATACGGGAACCGCGGTGATCACAATGAAGGATTGCAGCGCAGTGATACCGCCTGAACCCATAGAAATCAGCGCGATAGCCACAACACCCATCATCAATCCCCAAAACGAGCGAATCACTGCGTTTGGCTCGGCAGAACCCGTCATTACCACACTGATGGTGTAGGTCATCGAGTCACCCGTCGTAACGATGAAGGTGGTGGTCAAAATCAAGAACAGCACCGAAATGATCATCGGAAATGGCAGTTCACCAGTGATTGCAAGCAATACGGCTGGGAGGTTGAATCCTTCAAACGCCGAAGAGATCAATCCCGGATTCGCGAGCTCGAATGCTAAACCGCTACCGCCCACGATGCTGAACCAAAAACAGGTGATCAGCGGCGCGGCAATACTGATGGACAAAATCAATTGGCGAATGGTACGGCCACGCGAAATACGCGCGATGAAGATTGCCATCATTGGCCCGTAACCAATAAACCAACCCCAGAAGAACACCGTCCACCAGCTTAACCAGCCAGTGTCACCGCGATAAAGCGCCATCGGGAAGAAGTTATCCACCATGCGGCCTACGCCTTGCACATAGCCATCAATAATAAAGCTCGTTGGGCCAAAGAACAGGATGTACCCGATCAGCAGTACCGACAGGATGATGTTGTAACGGCTCACAAGTTGGATGCCTTTGCTTACGCCACTTAGCGCCGAAAGCGTGTACATAACGATGGCAGCGACAATCACCATGCTTTGGGTAATGAAGTTATCTGGGAAACCAAATAATGAGT
>NZ_JAWPOL010000132.1:0-1600 GCF_033391095.1 Vibrio sp. Vb0667
CAAGGCCAGTACTTGTTGATCAAACCAATCACCAAGAGGCCCCAGCGAGTAATATTGGCTATTTTGGAATTCCCACTTTAGCCACAGCTCCTCTGATTGCCAACTTTCTGCGCCCGTCGTCAAATTCAAAGAGGTATGCGAGCCTCGGGTCGTGTTACGTGCGCTATCGCGGTTGTCCCAATCAAAACCCAATGTAAAACCGTAAGCTTGCTCTTTCCTATCATTGTATACATCCAACGCTCGTGAAGAATAAAAAGGCGTCAGCAGGATAGAGCTAACGCCCGACGCCAAAGGCGATGCATTGCGAACGTCGCGGCTGGGTAGAAACGCGCCTTTCAAACCATGATCTTTCACCGCGCCCCACGGCAACAGGTATTTGAATTCGAACTTATACTTTTGCTCATCACTGTTTGTGATCGTCTGAGATTCAAACGACGAGTTGTTATCGCCTTGATCACCTAAGTAATAGGGACTGTCATTAAAACGAGCTTGGTACATCTGAGTACTGAACAGCACATTGGGAGAGAGCGCATAATTAAATGCAGAGAGGAACCCAATATAGCTGTCTTTCTCCGAATACAGCCCCATACCAAATAGTGCAGCTTGAGGCTGACCAACCCCTTTAGCAACCCCCGCAACTCCAACGGTACTGCCCAACGTATCGGTACTGAAATAGAACGGGACAAAGGCTGAGTCTTTCTCTGAACTTAGCGCCGGAGAAGACAAAAAAATGCTGGCAGAAAGTGCCAGCATTGAGGTGATTCGTTTATTCATGGATTACTTGGTATATTCCATTTCGACGCGAGGCGTCAATTTGGTCACCAACTCATAAGCTATCGTACCAATGTGATTCGCAACCTCTTCGACAGGTAATTCTTTACCCCAAAGAATCGCTTCGTCACTGACCTTATCTGTGGCATCAGGACCTAAATCTACCGTCAGCATATCCATTGATACTCGACCCGCAATCGGTACTGTACGCCCATTCACCCACACCGGTGTACCATTGGGTGCACTTCTTGGGTAGCCGTCGCCATAGCCCACTGCAATAACGCCGACTTTTGTGTCGCGTTCACTTGTCCAGATACCACCGTACCCCACGCTTTCACCTTTCTTGACTTCACGAACCGCAATAAGATGAGACTTCAACGTCATCACTGGTTGGTAACCCAAATCTTGAGCCGTTTTGTCGCTAAATGGTGATACGCCGTACATAATAATGCCCGGACGAACCCACTCTAATTGGCTTTGAGGCCATGCCAATAAACCCGCAGATGCCGCTAGCGAGCGCTCGCCCTGACAGCCCGAGGTTAATGACATAAACAGCTCAATTTGTTGCGGCGTGATGCTACTATCAAGCTCATCCGCACAACCAAAATGACTCATGTATCGCAATGGCTTCGCCACATTCGGGCACGTTTTTAAGCGAGAAATGAATTCATCATACTGCTCAGGGCGAACACCCAAACGATGCATACCACTGTCGATCTTCAACCAAACGACCACTGGCGTTTCTAAATCCGCCGGCTCCAACGCGATAAGTTGCTCTTCACAGTGCACCACGGTTTGGATGTTGTTCTTCACTAACACAGGCAGATCG
>NZ_JAWPOL010000133.1:0-1587 GCF_033391095.1 Vibrio sp. Vb0667
TTTTAATTTCTTAAACATGCCTTTCCTTTTTTGCGACTGTTTTTATTAGTTGTGCTTTGTTTACACAATTGCCTTATAAGCTGCAAGCAATAGACCGCAAGAATACGGCTTGATTCCACTATCGATTCAAAAAATATCAAATCAGCCAAATCATTCAGCAAGCAAATGCCCGTTATTTGTCTCTAAATGTCGTATTTGTCGATAACTATTTGCAATTTGTACTTAAATTGAGCAGTATTTGTATAGTCAATTTAAAAGGTATCATTATGTCTGCGCCACTCTACATGCAAATCAAACAATTTATCCTCGATAAAATTGATTCCGGAGATTGGATGGTCGGACAGCGCATTGCGACTGAAATCGAGCTGACTGAACAGTTTGGTGTAAGCCGAATGACAGTAAACAAAGCGATACGAGATTTGGTGAATGAAGGAAAACTACAGCGTCGCCCAAGGTTAGGAACGTTCGTTTGTGACCCTAGTGAGAAATCAGAATCCCCATTACTAGATATTCGCAATATAGCGGAAGAAGTCAGTGACCGAGGACGCCAATACAGCAGTAAAGTAGTTCAGCAAGTCGCGATAAAAGCGGATGATAGCATCGCAATAAAACTTGGTGTAATGCTTGGTACAACGGTGTTTTACAGTGAGATCATTCACTATGAAGACAGCACACCTATTCAGTTAGAACTGCGTTGGGTAAACAGCCAATACGCCCCGAGTTATCTTAGCCAAGACTTCACCCAAATTACGCCTAATCAATACCTATCTAATAACTGTCCGTTGAGTGCGATTGAACACACGGTTGAAGCCATTGTTCCCGATAATCGCATCAAACTGGATTTGAAAATGCAGGCGAATGAACCTTGTCTTCTTCTTAATCGTAGAACATGGAGCCAAGACAAATTGGTCAGTACAGCTCTACTCTACCACCCAGGTAACAAGTACAAGTTGAGCTCTAAAGTTCTGCTCTAGGTGCATATAAACAGCCTTTCCCACTACGTTTTGATCACATTTTAGCAACATCACGCTTGTCACCGCATTCTTTTTGACCTATTTATTTGTATATACATTTAAAGATACAAATCAAAGTAGGAATGAGAGAATGGATTTGCTGATTGAGAATGCCCGACTAGTTAGCATGGAACGTGGTGAAGCAGGTTACTTACCAACGCCACCAGCCCGTGTTGGTATTCAAGCTGGTAAAATCGCGGCTATCAGTGCTCATCCAGTTGGAAGTGACACCCCTCAAATAGAAGCGCTTCTGTCTCCTCAACACTATTCGCAAACTATCGACCTACAAGGTCAACTTCTGACGCCGGGACTCATTGATTCCCACACCCACTTAATTTACGCGGGGAATCGCGCGAATGAATTTGAGATGCGCTTAAACGGCGTGCCTTATCAGGAAATAGCGAAGCAAGGTGGCGGTATCCTTTCCAGCGTAAAGGCCACTCGAGCAGCTACTGAAGAGCAATTAATTGAGCTCGCGTTGCCTCGTTTAGATGGCTTGTTAGCAAGTGGGGTTACGTCGGTTGAAGTAAAATCAGGCTACGGCTTGACGCTCAAAGACGAACTTAAAATGCTG
>NZ_JAWPOL010000134.1:0-1584 GCF_033391095.1 Vibrio sp. Vb0667
TGGACACTGCGTCGATAGTCAGATCGTTACCGAATAACGCTCCGCCAGTGATTTCTGCAATTTGAGATAAAGTAACCTTGATCATGAGGACAATCCTAAAAGCTGCATTGCGGATTCGCGGTCGGAATAATGAATCGTTTCGCCATTACGAATTTGGTAGTCTTCGTGGCCCTTACCTGCCAGCAAGATAATGTCTTGAGGCGCAGCGTTTTCTAACGCGTAAGAAAGCGCTTTAAAGCGATCATGCTGAACAATAGCTTCTGCTGGTTTGGATAGGCCAGCAAGCATATCTTTGACGATGAATACAGGGTCTTCACTGCGCGGGTTATCATCGGTCAAGACGACTTTGTCACCCAAACGCTCAGCGATTTCTGCCATCATCGGACGCTTACCTGCATCGCGATCGCCACCACAACCGAAAATAGCCCAAAGCTGTCCGTCACAATGCACGCGCAGTGCTTGTAATGCTTTTTCAAGCGCATCAGGCGTGTGAGCGTAATCGACCACAACTTTGGCGCGATTCTCGGCTTGGAATAGCTCCATTCGGCCTAACACCGGCTGCAATTGAGCAGCCGTCGCTAGCAAATCGCTCTTATCAAAACCAAGGCTCAATAAGGTCGCAAATGCCAGCATTAAGTTGGCTGCGTTGAATTCACCAATCAACGGCGCATGCAGCGTACCTTCGCCAAACTGACCATCAAAACGAATCGTAATACCAGATTCAGCATAAGCCACTTGGCTCGCCCATAGCGCGTGTTCAAACTCAGTTGTAGGAGCAAGAGAAACGGCAATCGCATTCGTCAGTTGTTTCGCCCACGCAGCGCCAACTTCGTCATCAACATTGATGATTGCTTGAGCACATTGATGCTGGGTAAACAGCGTTAGTTTGGCGTTGGCGTACTCTTCCATCGTACCGTGATAATCAAGATGGTCTCGGCTCAAGTTGGTAAATACGCCAGCAGCAAAGGAAAGGGATTTAACGCGGCCTTGGATCAAGCCATGAGAAGACACTTCTAACGCCGTATATTGCGCTTGTTGTTCGGCCAAAGCAGCAAGCGTATGCTGGATTTCCACCGCGTTTCCTGTGGTGTTCGCCGCTTCTTTTAAATCATCTAAGAAACCATTACCTGTGGTGCCCATCACTGCTGCTTTTGAGCCAACTAATCCAATCCACTGCGCGATAAGCTGGGTGATGGTGGTTTTACCGTTTGTACCTGTCACACCAATCAACTTCATATCAGGATAGGTGTACAACTGGCCGGCAATTTCAGATAAACATTTATCAAGCGCATCGAGATAAACCACCGGAATATCATCGATGATGTCGATTGTGCCATGCGCTTTCACATCACAAGCCTGGGCAATCACCGCATTGGCACCTTTTTCAATCGCAGAGGCAATGAACTTACGTCCATCTACCACATGGCCGACAAGAGCGACAAAAGTTGTACCTGGTTGAACTTTGCGACTATCAAGTTCTAGTTCTGAAACGAGAACGGACGCCAAACTAGGGCAATCCACCCAAGGGGAAAGCAGCACGTCCATACTGATGGCTTTAGTCATATTTGTTCTCCGAGCTTTGGC
>NZ_JAWPOL010000135.1:0-1582 GCF_033391095.1 Vibrio sp. Vb0667
TGGTTTCTGAGTTGAGTAATGGTCGTGGCTTATCGTCTGCGATGCAGCCGCACAACAAAGTGTTTAGTCCGTTATTCGTTTCCATGATCAACGTGGGTGAGAATACCGGTCGACTCGATGAAGCATTGCTGCAGCTAGCAAACTACTATGAGCAAGAGCTAGAAACACGTAAACGCATTAAAGCCGCAATGCGCTACCCGACGTTCGTTATCGTATTTATTACCATCGCCATGTTCATTCTGAACATTCTGGTTATCCCCGAGTTTGCATCGATGTTTACTCGTTTTGGGGTTGAGTTGCCGCTTCCAACTCGGATCTTGATTGCGACGTCCAACTTCTTTGTTCACTACTGGGGATTGCTCATTGCCGCTATGGTCGGTGCATTCTTTGTGTTCAAAGCTTGGGTTGCGACAGCAGATGGGCGGGAGAAGTTTGATAAATTTCGCCTCCGCTTACCAATCGTTGGCGATATCGTAAATCGCGCTCAATTGTCGCGCTTTGCTCGAACATTCTCGTTGATGTTGAAATCAGGTGTGCCGCTCAACCAATCTTTGGCACTTGCTGGTGAAGCATTGGGTAACCGCTTTTTAGAAAATCGAATTTTAGAGATGAAAGCAGCCATCGAAGCGGGTAGCACCATTTCTGTCACTGCCATCAACAGCAATATTTTTACGCCATTAGTTATTCAAATGATTGCAGTTGGTGAAGAAACGGGTCGTATTGATGAACTTTTGCTCGAAGTCTCAGATTTTTATGATCGAGAAGTGGATTATGACCTTAAAACACTGACGGCAAGAATAGAACCATTACTTTTGGTCATTGTCGCTGGGATGGTGATGGTACTTGCATTGGGTATTTTCTTACCAATGTGGGGGATGCTGGACATCATCAAAGGCGGCTAATGCGTGGTTGAGAATCAAAGCCGAGCAACGCTCATTATGTTTGGCTTAGTTGCGGTCATCATCGTGGTTGGAATGGCGATTAAATTGCAGCCAGTCACTGAAGAAGCACAAGCGACAGGTGCAAAACTCGCAAAGGTTTGGATGCTAGACAGTGTTCAGCGTTATCACCAAGCGTGGTTAGTGCAAGGTGAGCCCAATCATATGGAAATGGATGGTTTTCAACTCACCATGACTGAAGGGGGATTGGTGTCGCCGTTCACACAACAAGGCGTACTCGATTGCGGATATTGGTTAGCTGTTCATTACCCGCAACGTAAGATTATGGCTAGTGAGTTATTAGATATTAGCGGAACAATCAAAAGTAATCGTTATATCTGCAACTATACTTACGAAAGTGGCCAAACAATTGTAGTTATGTCTACCGCTAATCGACTGATAATAGACGTCGAAATGTCGGCGGAGTGAATTTTTTGACACTTAAGTACTATAAATGGGAATGAAAGTCGGTATAATGCAAACATTACCATAAGCCTAAGGTTGTAATAAAAGGTAAACCATAAAATGATTACCTTTGTTATCAAACCTTTTCGGAATAATGGCGATTCGTCATTCTGCTCAAGCGGTAGATACAGTATCCACTTCACGGTCAGTTTTAGTGAACGTTGCTGCCCCAAACCGTT
>NZ_JAWPOL010000136.1:0-1581 GCF_033391095.1 Vibrio sp. Vb0667
CATGAAGTCCCAAACGAAGTAGTAGAGCGGGAAGCCAATAAATCCCATCCAACCAACTAATGTTAAATTGGGCTCTGCGTACTCATATACCTTACGTATCGAATCCATACTATCTAATTTGTCTACTCCGCCTGACGTTCAAAGTTGTGACTTGCTATCTTTTTTATAATCACGTTGTTTTGTAATTATATATTACTTGCCAAATATAAGCAGCGCGAAATCCGTCAATTTATTCGCGATGCTTGTCTTTAAATTCAGTCTTTTATCTAAGTTCAGCTTGATTTCACGAATTTTTTGGTAACGAGTTCAATTGCATATTATTTTATTGTGATTCAAGTAGAATCAACTTATGCGAGGGCAACGCGAATGTTGTTCTCACTCATCTTCGTTTGATTACTCTGCCCAACTCACAAATCAAAGGTGTTCTATGGAAAGCTCTCAAATTAAAAATGTTGTTTTCGATGTCGGCAACGTACTGGTTCGTTGGTCACCACCAGAGATTGTACGCTTAACATTTGGTCATTCCGTAGATGCAGAACAAATGGCGAAAAGACTGTTCTCAAACAAGATTTGGCTAGACCTCAACAAAGGTTTGATCAGCGAAGAAGAAGCAATACACCGTTATCAACAAGAACTCGACTTAACGGCTGAAGAATGTTGCTGTTTCTTCTACTACGTAAAACAGACTCAGATTCAACTGTTCGGCAGTGTTGAGCTTCTACAAAAGGTGAAGCAAGCGGGTTACGGTGTCTACGCACTAACTGATAATGTTGTAGAAATTGTCGAACACTTAAAATCAACGTACAATTTTTGGCCTCTTTTTGATGGCGCGATTGTGTCTGCCGAAGTCGAACTTTTAAAACCTCAACCGGAAATTTATCAAGCGCTTCTCTCCCGCTACGACTTAAACCCATCAGAAACCGTTTTTCTGGATGATATGCCTTACAACGTCGAAGGGGCCAAACAGGTGGGCATGGCTGCTATTCAGTTTGAAAACGCGAGCCAATGTGAAAGTGAGTTAAAGGAAATGGGTCTGTCTTTTTAACTCGCCAGATTGTTAACTATCCCGCAAACAAAAAAGAGCAGCGTCAGTGCTGCTCTTATCGTCTCCGTTCTTTCGCTTAGAAAGCGTTATGAATAGATGACGTTTTCCTCAATGCCATTTACCAGCGCTTGCGCGTTAGACCAACGGAACACTTTTTCCATTACTTCTGTTCCGCCCGGAGCACGCCATGTACGCTCTTGGCATTCTTGTCCACCAATATGTTGATAGAACGAAATCGCTGACGTGTTTTGCGAGACTACTTCTAGATACAATCCTGAATCTTTGAAGTATTGGTGTTGCCACTCTGCAACGGCAAGCAAGAGTTGTTTGCCGATACCACGACCACGATAGCTATCATCAACATGCAGAGCGTCAATGAATGTACCGCGCTCAAAGTCATGATTGCCGAAAACACAGACAAAGCCGAGTAACAAGCCCCCCTCTTCTGCAAGAACGATATGTTGGTTAAATGGAGGATTGGTTAAGCGAGTTTGCCAAATCAACAATTTGTCGTCGATTGCTTCGCTGTCTAGGTA
>NZ_JAWPOL010000137.1:0-1568 GCF_033391095.1 Vibrio sp. Vb0667
AAGTCACAAACGAGTCGACACACTTCTTCAAGAGGTGCTTGCTTGTTCAATTTGGCTAATGAAATTTCAGGTAGCACTGTGTACTCAGAGAAAGTAGAACAACCCATGTAGTGGAAGATGGTTTCACCGTTGATAGAAAAACGGCTTGTACCATCTGGCATCAGACCTTTACCTTGTGTTTCACGAACGGCCTGACAAAGGTTGGTTTTGCCCGATTTACAGACCTTACACTCGCCACATTCTGCGGTGTAAAGAGGAATCACGTGGTCGCCAACCTCAACGCTGGTAACACCTTCGCCAACCATTTCAACAATACCGCCGCCTTCGTGACCAAGAATCGAAGGGAAGATGCCTTCTGGATCGTCGCCTGACAGAGTGAACGCATCAGTATGACAAACACCTGTCGCGACGATGCGCACTAGCACTTCACCCGCTTTAGGAAGCTGTACATCCACTTCTTCCATTTTCAGTGGCTCGCCAGCCGCCCACGCAACCATTGCCTTGGATTTGATGTGAGTTTGACCAGGTTTGATTTCAAGAGTCATTGGATTTTCCTTTATATTCTCAGTATATGGAGTGACGTAATAAGCGTAGTTAAGGTTTGCTTCCTGCGCTGCGTCGTTTTGTTGGTGTCCATTCTAGGTGTTTCAATAAAAATGATAATCCGTCCATTTTGAAAATGATTTTTACATATACGTAATAATGTTAAAGTGAGTGGACAACAAGAGTGTGATGCCTCCTCAAAACAGAAGGGAAAACGGAAAAGGCGATTGACCTGAGGTTAGGTAGAGGGACTAGAGTAGAAAACAATCAACCCATCAGATAAGTAAGAGTGATTATGAATAAGACGGATCTGAACGCCTATTTAACCAAGCTCGGTTTGCCGAGTGAGTTACCCGCCGATTTGGAGTCATTGCACAAGATTCACGTAGCGCAGCACCGTTGCCTGCCGTTTGAGAACTTTGATATTTCGTTGCAGCGTGGCATCTCTGTTGAGATTGAAGACATCATTCAAAAAACCGTGTATCACTCCCGTGGTGGCTACTGCTTTGAACTGAATGGCTTAATGCTCGATGTGCTCAAGACCCTCGGGTTTGAAGCGCGCAGCTTACTTGGGCGTGTTCACGTGATGGGGACGCCGACAGGTCGCAGCCATCAAATCACGTTGGTGACGCTGGATGAACAAGCATGGATTGTCGATGTAGGCTTTGGCTCCAATACGCCGCGCGCGCCATTGCCGTTTATCCTCAACCAAGTGATTCAGACGGATTTACAAACCTTCCGCTTTGTCGAAGATGCCCAGTTTGGTTACTTCCTTCAAGTGTTGTCAACGGACGGAACGGACACGTGGAATAACCTTTATAGCTTCGATTTAGAGTTTGTGTTTGCGGGTGATATCGCGTGTGGCAACTTTTTTACCTCCACTTCTCCTCACTCGCGTTTTACCAGCGCAAGAGTCGCGGCGAAAGCAACAGAAAGTGGGTTGGTGACGCTGCTTAACTACACACTCAAATACACCAGCGAAGGTGACCAGACAGAATTGGAGTTAGAGCCCGGCCAAGCCCATC
>NZ_JAWPOL010000138.1:0-1556 GCF_033391095.1 Vibrio sp. Vb0667
GCTCTACTACCTGAGTTCATGGGCGGCTCTGCTGACCTAGCACCTTCTAACCTAACCATGTGGTCTGGTTCTAAGTCTCTAGAAGCGAACGACTTCTCTGGTAACTACATCCACTACGGTGTACGTGAATTTGGTATGACTGCTATTATGAACGGTATCGCACTACACGGTGGTTTCGTTCCTTACGGCGCAACATTCCTAATGTTCATGGAATACGCTCGTAACGCAATGCGTATGGCTGCTTTGATGAAAATTCAGAACATCCAAGTGTACACACACGATTCTATCGGTCTTGGCGAAGATGGCCCAACTCACCAACCAGTTGAGCAAATGGCGTCTCTACGTTTGACTCCAAACATGAACACATGGCGCCCATGTGACCAAGTTGAGTCTGCTGTAGCATGGAAACTAGCGATTGAACGTAAAGATGCACCAACAGCACTTATCTTCTCTCGTCAAAACCTAGCGCAACAACCACGTAGCGCTGAGCAAGTTGCAGACATCGCGAAAGGTGGTTACATCCTGAAAGACAGTGATGGCAAACCTGAGCTAATCCTAATCGCAACAGGTTCTGAAGTTGAGCTAGCAGTGAAAGCCGCTGAACAACTAACAGCAGAAGGTAAGAAAGTACGCGTTGTTTCAATGCCATCAACAGATGCATTCGACAAACAAGACGCAGCTTACCGTGAAGCAGTTCTACCATCAGACGTAACAGCACGTATCGCTATTGAAGCGGGCATCGCAGACTTCTGGTACAAGTACGTTGGTTTCGACGGTCGCATCATCGGTATGACAACATTCGGTGAATCTGCACCTGCTGACCAGTTGTTCGAAATGTTTGGTTTCACTGTAGAAAACGTAGTGAACACAGCAAAAGAACTGCTAGCGTAATCGCGTTAAAAGATAATCAGTTTTCTCTATTGCGAATTTGAAAACTGAAAAGCCCCGCCAGAAATGGCGGGGCTTTATTTTATCTCGAATTTGTTTGAGATATTTGGCGTCGCTAAAAGGCAGCTTTACGACTGCTTATCTTCAAATCGAATCGCAAGCTGATAGAAATCTTGTACTTGTTCTTTCAACTGACGGCTGTTTTGCTCAACAGAATGCGTTGCTGCTAAGTTTTGCTCTGCGGTCGACGCAATAGAATGAATGTGCTGGTTTACATCGCTAGATAGCTTTAACTGGTTGTTCGCCGCTTCTGCCACATCAACCATCAAGCCACTCATGCTTTGCATCATCTGTTCAACTTCAGACAAACGCAGCGCGCTTTGCTCAGCAACTTGAGAACAGGCATCGGTTTGCTCTTTGTTTGCCAAAATATCTTTCTGCCAACCTTCTATCGTCGAAAGCATAGCAGAGATAGACGCTTGAATTTGCTCCGTCGCATTCGACGTACGTCCAGACAGTGCGCGAACTTCATCAGCAACAACAGCAAAACCACGACCTTGCTCACCTGCCCTTGCTGCTTCGATCGCCGCGTTCAGCGCCAGCAAGTTGGTCTGCTCTGCAATACCACCGATTTCAACCATCAAATGATTCACTTTCTGTGCCTGATC
>NZ_JAWPOL010000139.1:0-1555 GCF_033391095.1 Vibrio sp. Vb0667
TAAGGAGGTGATCCAGCGCCAGGTTCCCCTAGCGCTACCTTGTTACGACTTCACCCCAGTCATGAACCACAAAGTGGTAAGCGTCCCCCCGAAGGTTAAACTACCTACTTCTTTTGCAGCCCACTCCCATGGTGTGACGGGCGGTGTGTACAAGGCCCGGGAACGTATTCACCGTGGCATTCTGATCCACGATTACTAGCGATTCCGACTTCATGGAGTCGAGTTGCAGACTCCAATCCGGACTACGACGCACTTTTTGGGATTCGCTCACTTTCGCAAGTTGGCCGCCCTCTGTATGCGCCATTGTAGCACGTGTGTAGCCCTACTCGTAAGGGCCATGATGACTTGACGTCGTCCCCACCTTCCTCCGGTTTATCACCGGCAGTCTCCCTGGAGTTCCCGACATTACTCGCTGGCAAACAAGGATAAGGGTTGCGCTCGTTGCGGGACTTAACCCAACATTTCACAACACGAGCTGACGACAGCCATGCAGCACCTGTCTCAGAGTTCCCGAAGGCACCAATCCATCTCTGGAAAGTTCTCTGGATGTCAAGAGTAGGTAAGGTTCTTCGCGTTGCATCGAATTAAACCACATGCTCCACCGCTTGTGCGGGCCCCCGTCAATTCATTTGAGTTTTAATCTTGCGACCGTACTCCCCAGGCGGTCTACTTAACGCGTTAGCTCCGAAAGCCACGGCTCAAGGCCACAACCTCCAAGTAGACATCGTTTACGGCGTGGACTACCAGGGTATCTAATCCTGTTTGCTCCCCACGCTTTCGCATCTGAGTGTCAGTATCTGTCCAGGGGGCCGCCTTCGCCACCGGTATTCCTTCAGATCTCTACGCATTTCACCGCTACACCTGAAATTCTACCCCCCTCTACAGTACTCTAGTCTGCCAGTTTCAAATGCTATTCCGAGGTTGAGCCCCGGGCTTTCACATCTGACTTAACAAACCACCTGCATGCGCTTTACGCCCAGTAATTCCGATTAACGCTCGCACCCTCCGTATTACCGCGGCTGCTGGCACGGAGTTAGCCGGTGCTTCTTCTGTCGCTAACGTCAAATAATGCAGCTATTAACTACACTACCTTCCTCACGACTGAAAGTGCTTTACAACCCGAAGGCCTTCTTCACACACGCGGCATGGCTGCATCAGGCTTGCGCCCATTGTGCAATATTCCCCACTGCTGCCTCCCGTAGGAGTCTGGACCGTGTCTCAGTTCCAGTGTGGCTGATCATCCTCTCAGACCAGCTAGGGATCGTCGCCTTGGTGAGCCCTTACCTCACCAACTAGCTAATCCCACCTAGGCATATCCTGACGCGAGAGGCCCGAAGGTCCCCCTCTTTGGCCCGTAGGCATCATGCGGTATTAGCCATCGTTTCCAATGGTTATCCCCCACATCAGGGCAATTTCCTAGGCATTACTCACCCGTCCGCCGCTCGACGCCGTTATCGTTCCCCGAAGGTTCAGATAACTCGTTTCCGCTCGACTTGCATGTGTTAGGCCTGCCGCCAGCGTTCAATCTGAGCCATGATCAAACTCTTCAATTTAA
>NZ_JAWPOL010000013.1:0-49596 GCF_033391095.1 Vibrio sp. Vb0667
TGCATCAAGAGTGATATGATTTTGTTCACCAGATGATTTGATCATCATAACCGTCCAGACAAGGAGAAAATGGTGTCTGTATCAATTCAAGGTCCATTCCCTGCACGCCGTATGCGTCGTTTACGTAAGCACGATTTTAGTCGTCGTTTGATGGCTGAGAACCAACTTTCTGTTAATGATCTGATTTACCCAATGTTCATTCTTATGGGTAAAGATCGTCGTGAGAGCGTGGAGTCCATGCCGGGTGTAGAGCGTTTGTCGATTGATTTAATGCTAGAAGAAGCACAATACCTTGCAAATCTAGGCGTTCCAGCAATCGCGCTTTTCCCTGTCGTAAATCAAGACGCTAAAAGCTTATGTGCTACTGAAGCCTACAACCCAGAAGGTTTGGTTCAGCGAGCAGTACGAGCGCTTAAAGAACACATTCCTCAAATTGGTGTAATCACAGACGTGGCACTCGACCCATTCACGACACATGGCCAAGACGGCATCATCGATGAAGATGGCTACGTAATGAATGATGAAACCACAGAAGTATTGGTTAAGCAGGCTTTGTCTCATGCAGAAGCGGGTGCTGACGTAGTCGCGCCTTCAGACATGATGGATGGCCGAATTGGTAAGATCCGCGAAGCATTAGAAAACGCGGGCTACATTCATACTCAAATCATGGCTTACTCGGCTAAGTACGCATCGAACTACTACGGACCATTCCGTGATGCGGTTGGCTCTTCTTCAAATCTAAAAGGCGGCAACAAGAAAAACTACCAAATGGACCCTGCAAACATTGACGAAGCGATCCATGAAGTGGCGCTAGACATCAATGAAGGTGCGGACATGGTGATGGTTAAACCTGGTATGCCATACTTAGATGTAGTTCGCCGAGTTAAAACCGAACTTCAGGTACCGACGTTTGCTTATCAGGTGTCTGGTGAGTACGCGATGCATAAAGCGGCGATCATGAATGGCTGGCTCAAAGAGCGTGAAATTGTGATGGAATCACTATTGTGCTTCAAACGTGCAGGTGCAGATGGCATCTTAACGTACTTTGCGAAAGACGTTGCTGAGTGGTTGGCAGAAGAGAATGCACAAACTGCTCAACACCTAAATCGTACTCCGGAAGCGACAGAAGAGTAATTATCGCTCAGTGAGAAATACCAGACCAACAAGAGTTGTTCGTCTGTATATACCCAAGTAACCTCAGGCGGATTACAACAGTAACAATCCAAGGTGCTTGGGTATTTTTATTTTGGAGAAGAGAACAATGACAATGCTGATTCGTGAAGGCACATTGGAAGAAGCACTTCAAGTTGTGGCGCGTGTTACCGAGTTTTCGAAAGGAGAAACGGTAGACTCCATGACTCAACGTTTAGAAGAGAAAAACAGTTTAATCCTCGTTGCAGAAAAAAATGGCACGATTGTCGGCTTCAAAATAGGTTACGAATTAGAGGATGGTGTTTTCTATAGCTGGTTAGGTGGTGTTGTCCCTGAAGCTCGAAATGAAGGCGTGGCACAGCTGCTTTTGGAAGCTCAAGAGGATTGGGTGGCAGAACAAGGCTACAACACATTAAAAGTGAAATCTCGAAACCAGTTTCCGGCTATGCTTCGCTTGTTATTGAGAAATGGCTATATCATTGAAAAGTTTGAAGAAAAAGTAAATCTTCGAGAGTCTCGAGTGCATTTCATTAAAGCAATGTGAAAATAAATGAGATTTTTTCTCATTTAACTGTTGACTACGAAATGAGAATCATTATTATTAAACCTGTCTTAGGGAATGAGGAAAGTTCACAAGGACGTTGAGTGACTTATTAACAGAAGTTAATTAACTGAAAGTTGAGAAGTGATGAAACATTTTTCCGAGAACTTGCACGAATTCTTTTTGACACGACATTGCTCACATTGCTTCCAGTGTAATTTATAGCTTCTTGGTTAAGCTGCTCTATTTACAGAATTTGCTTTACCACTTCTGCTAGGCGACCCCATTCGGGTCGCTTTTTTCTTTTCTACGATTTCTATTTGACGTCACTATTAATATCTTTTCCACATGCGATGATCATTTTAGGATCGTTGATCTTCTCGCCGTTATGCGAATTTGTTGTTATTAATCAATGGTTTGGGTTGGTGCTTTCTTGTGTTTTTTGTTATTGGATAACCAGTGGATAATTTCTATAAACAGAGTTATCCACAGGAGGTGGTGTTTTCGTGAATAAAGTCGGAAAAATTTACGCGACCTAGATCGAGCGAACAAGATAGATTCAGATCAGCAGTCATGGCATCCTAGGCAGATCTCTCAAGTACTGAATTGGATACAGACAATTATGGCAAGTATTCCTGAAAATCCGTTGATCCTTATCGACGGCTCTTCTTACCTATATCGCGCTTTTCACGCCTACCCGGGCACCATGAGCAATGGTGAAATTCCAACTAATGCCGTTTACGGCGTCGTGAACATGTTACGCAGCATGATGCGTCAGTTTGCGTCTGAGCGCATCGCGGTGGTTTTCGATGCAAAGGGAAAAACCTTTCGTGATGATATGTATGCAGAATACAAAGCGAATCGTCCGCCAATGCCGGATGACCTGCGTTGTCAAATTGAACCATTACACAATGTTATTCGTGCAATGGGTTTGCCGCTGATCTGTGTTCCTGGCGTCGAGGCGGATGACGTCATCGGTACGTTAGCATACCAAGCATCACAAAAGGGCATGCCTGTATTGATCAGTACTGGTGATAAAGACATGGCGCAGCTAGTGGATGATAACATTACCTTGATCAACACCATGACGAACGTCGTAATGGATCGTGAAGGTGTGGTTGAAAAGTTTGGCATTCCACCTGAATTGATCATCGACTACTTAGCACTGATGGGCGATAAAGTAGATAACATTCCTGGTGTACCGGGTGTCGGTGATAAAACAGCGACCGCACTACTGCAAGGTATTGGTGGTCTGACGAAGTTGTATGAAAACCTCGATGATATTGCAGGGCTTGGTTTCCGTGGTTCTAAAACCATGGCGAAAAAGCTCATCGACAACAAAGAAAATGCCATGCTTTCGTATGAGCTCGCGACCATCAAATTGGATGTTGAGCTTGAGGAAACGCCAGAATCATTGCTGAAAGCGGAACCAAATAAAGACGAATTAGTGAAGCTGTATGGCCAACTGACGTTTAAATCTTGGTTGAATGAACTACTTGAAGGCGGTTCTGGATCTGTGGAGGCCGTAGAGCTTGCAGGATCTTCACAAGCTTCTTCTTCTCAAGCCGAGATGGAAACTTCTGCGGTAACAATCGATCGCAGCCAATATGAAACAATTCTGGATAAAGAAACCTTCAATGCTTGGCTAGATAAACTTCAAACGGCTGAGCTGTTTGCATTTGATACGGAGACCGATAACCTAGATTACATGCTAGCGAATCTAGTTGGTTTGTCATTCGCTGTCGATGAAGGTATTGCGGCTTATGTGCCAGTTGCACATGACTATTTAGATGCGCCTGAACAGCTTGATCGTGATTGGGTACTAGAACAGCTGAAGCCAATTCTTGAAGATGCAGCGAAAGCAAAAGTCGGTCAAAACTTAAAGTATGATGCGTCTGTACTCGCTCGTTACGACATTGAGCTAAAAGGTATCAAGCACGACACGATGTTGGAATCGTATATCTACAACAGTGTCGGCGGTAAACACGATATGGACAGCTTGGCGCTTCGCTTCCTACAGCACAGCTGCATTTCTTTTGAGCAAATTGCAGGTAAAGGCAAAAATCAGCTTACGTTTAACCAAATCGAACTGGAACAAGCATCGCCATACGCGGCAGAAGATGCGGATGTGACCCTTCGTCTGCACAATCGCTTGTTTGCTAATATCGAGCAGGATGAAAGCCTAAAGACAGTTTACGAAGAGATTGAAATGCCGTTGGTGCCAGTTCTTTCGCGCATTGAACGCACTGGGGTCTTTATCGATGAAATGAAGCTGAGTGCGCAGTCGGTCGAGATTACCGCTCGCCTTGATGAGCTTGAAAAGAAAGCGTACGAAATTGCTGAGCAAGAGTTTAATATGAACTCTCCAAAGCAATTACAAGCCATCCTATTTGAAAAAATGGGTTTACCGGTTGTGAAGAAAACGCCATCAGGCACACCATCGACGAATGAAGAAGTTCTGCAAGAACTCGCGCTAGACTACCCACTACCAAAACTGATTTTGGAATACCGTGGTCTGGCGAAGCTAAAATCAACTTACACCGACAAACTGCCGAAGATGATCAACCCATCAACGGGTCGCGTGCATACTTCTTACCACCAAGCAGTGACCGCAACGGGTCGTCTATCTTCTACTGATCCGAACTTACAGAATATTCCAATTCGTAACGAAGCCGGCCGTCGTATTCGTCAAGCGTTTGTCGCGCCATCAGGGCATAAAATCTTAGCGGTCGACTACTCGCAAATCGAACTTCGCATCATGGCGCACCTTTCTCGCGACCAAGCTTTATTGGATGCATTCCGTGATGGCAAAGATATCCACGCGGCAACCGCAGCAGAAATCATGGGTGTTTCTATTGAGGACGTTTCAAGTGAGCAACGTCGTCGTGCGAAAGCGGTTAATTTCGGTCTTATTTACGGCATGAGTGCGTTTGGTTTGGCGAAGCAATTAGGCATTCCTCGTGGTGAGGCTCAAGCGTACATGGATACATACTTTGAACGTTACCCAGGCGTGATGCAGTACATGGAAGACACACGCAGCACGGCAGCAGATAAAGGGTATGTTGAAACGATTTTTGGTCGACGTTTGCATTTACCAGAAATCAAATCGCGCAACGGGATGCGTCGTAAAGCTGCTGAACGTGCGGCAATCAACGCACCAATGCAAGGTACGGCTGCGGACATCATTAAGAAAGCGATGCTGTTGGTTGATCAGTGGATTCAGGAAGAAGGCAATGGTCGTGTGAAGTTATTAATGCAAGTACACGATGAATTGGTCTTTGAAGTTGAAGAGTCATCATTGTCCGAAATTGAAAGTAAAGTACAGAAATTGATGGAATCTGCAGCAGAGCTAAAAGTACCGTTGGTTGCAGAAGCAGGTCACGGTGATAACTGGGATCAAGCTCATTAGTCACTTTTAGACCAAAATAACCAATTAATTATGAGCCAGCGCACAAACGCTTGCTTTTTTTTGAGATTAAAAAAGCTAGCGCAAAGTTAACTTTGATGTTGCTTAATAAAAGTTTCATGAAAAAAAACTACAAAAATTCTTTGCAATTCTGACCAATTGTTGTACATTAATACTCGTAGGGTACAGAGGTAAGATGTTCTATCTTTCAGACCTTTTGTTTCACGTTATTGGATTAGGCTGATTCAGCCGCCCCAGTTAGTTTTTGACTGGGGCGTTTTTTATTGGGCGAAAGAAAATTATTCTTTTGGATCAGTAGCTTAAAGTAAGCCTTTAAAAACCTTCTTTTTTGACCTTTCTAAGTCACTGCAAAATCTCGATTTTTCCTTCAAATTTATTGCGTTATTCATCCTGTAAATTTACGCCAGTCACACTATTATTTTTTCTTGAAGGAAACTAAGTTACATCTTTTTGAAGCTTTGCTTGGCTTAAATGTCTGAATTGTAAAGCTATTGGGTGTTTTTCGAGTGAATGTTTGGTGATGCACAGGAAACAAGAGCGCTTTTTAACCTATTGAAATCGAATCTCAGTTCAGCAATGCTTCGTCACATAACAATAATTACCAATTTTTCTCTCCCGTTATCCCTGCCAGGAAGGCGGGGATTTTTATTGTCTGTTATTTAGTTCAGATAAACAAAAGCCCCACCAAATGGCAGGGCCGTGTCGAAGAAATTTAACAAATATTGTTAATTATTCTTCATCGCTCGCTGGTATCTCTTGTTCGTCTTCTTCTATCAGGTGCGCTAGTGCTGGTGCAAACCAGGTATCCAGTTTTGCACGTAGCTGATCGACACCTAATCCTTTAAGTGAAGAGAACACATCAACAGAAACGTCACCACCGAAAGTTTCTACTTGCTTACGAACTTTCAGTAGAGTTTGTTTGCGTGCACCACTTTTTAGTTTATCTGCTTTGGTTAGCAAAACCTGCACAGGAATGTGGCTATCGATGGCCCAGAAAATCATTTGTTGGTCGAGATCTTTCATTGGATGACGAATGTCCATTAGAACCACTAAGCCTTTTAGGCACTCGCGTTTCTGTAGGTATTCACCCAAAGATTTCTGCCATTTGTTTTTCATCTCTACCGGTACTTGAGCAAAACCGTATCCAGGTAGATCGACAATGTGACAACCTTCTTCTACTTTGAAAAGGTTGATTAATTGCGTACGACCAGGTGTCTTTGATGTCTTGGCTAAGCTTTTTTGATTAGTTAGACGGTTAAGTGCACTCGATTTACCAGCGTTTGAGCGTCCTGCAAACGCAATTTCGACACCTTCGTCTTCCGGCAGGTGACGAATATCGGGTGCGCTGGTGATGAAATGCGTATTTTGGTAATGAATTTTTACGCTCACTGTTAACTCCATCTCGACTTTGTGTAGTCGATTGATTACTTTTTTGTGAAAATGTGTAAAATAACCGTGCTCGGCATAAGGTCGCCTATTGTACCATGAGTGTACGCGGTATGTTCACATTCCGTGGTACTGGAAGCTTGATAATTATAATGGAATGTCATGAAGAAATTAGCGCTAATTTTGAGTCTTTTAGCCAGTTGCTCAGTATGGGCCCAAGGTAATATTGAGGCTGGTAAAGCAAAATCACAAACCTGTGTCGCCTGTCACGGAGCAGATGGCAACAGTGCAATAACAACGTACCCGAAACTCGCAGGCCAACACGCTAAGTATCTTGAGAAGCAGTTAAAAGAACTTAAGCTAGGCATGACAAGTGGTGGTAAACAAGGTCGTTACGATCCTGTAATGAGTGGTATGGCAATGCCACTGAGCGATGAAGATATCGCAGACCTATCTGCTTACTACGCTTCGCTACCAGTTTCAGAAAACTCAACACCTGAAGATGTAGTAGCAAAAGGCAAAACGCTTTATACCGCTGGTGATGCCGAGCGTGGCCTAACCGCATGTATTGCATGTCATGGTCCTCGTGGCAATGGTACTGAGCTTTCAGGTTTCCCGAAAATTTCTGGTCAGCATGCTGACTACATCAAAGCTCAGCTAGAAAAATTCCGTGATGGCGACCGTGGCAATGATATGAATGCCATGATGCGCGACATCGCGAAGAAAATGACAGACGAAGATATCGAAGTGCTGTCTAAATACGTTGGCGGTCTGCACTAATATACCTAAATCGCTCAAGATCCTGCATCTTGAGCTGGTTGGGTAGATGTCCCTACATCGTTCGAGCAACTTGTACAAAAATGCCCTAGTGAATCCACTAGGGCATTTTTGTTCGTGACAGATATCACAGTCGAGTTTGGATGCGAAAGCGATAGTTGGCTCGGCAGTTTGTGAGACATTTGCCATACTTGATGTTGGCTTTTTCTTGTTAGTGTTTTTAAGCTTTTGATTAAATGATAATTTTGATTTTTTAGAAAAATAGGCGGATTATTTTTTCAACCCATTACTTGTGAGCATAACGGGATGGCGTAAAGTAGAAGTCGTTCACAGGGAGTGAATGTAAGGATTTAAGACCACGGTTTAGGTCTCCAAGGATGTAGCTCGGATGCTTGGTGATTTAGAAAGGGATTTAGATAGGTAGGGAGCCTATCAGATAAGGATGGTCATCTCGTCTGACGGTTAAGACAGTGAAACGGATCAGGCACAGGAAGTTGCTCAGTAGACAGGAAGTAAACGGATAGCCAAAACTCATCAGGAAGATGAAAAACAACTCTTTTTGGCAGGGAAAGCTCTAAAAACAAAGGGATCATTGGTGCACCAAATGTGTGCAACACAGTTTCGCCAATTGATGGCACTTAGAAAGCGACAGTCTGACTGTCGCTTTTTTTATATCCGTTGACTTGCTCAGTCGTAACTTGAATTGAGATTACTGCACTTATTTAGCTTTATAGGTTGTAAACAAAGTTTTTTAATAAAAATTGCTGAAAAAATACTCAACAACACTCCAATCCGAGTTCACTTTCTGGTATGTTTCGCATCCCTGTTTGAGGAAGTCAGCATGCATACCTGTCCTTTATGCCAAAATCAGCGCACTCACCATTATTTTGAAGATAAGCGTCGTGAATATCTTCAATGTGAGCAGTGCAGCTTGGTATTCGTAAATCCAGACCAACGTTTGGATGCGGAAAGCGAAAAAGCTCACTATGATTTGCATGAGAACAACCCCGATGATTTGGGTTACCGACGCTTTTTGTCGCGTATTGCTGACCCGATCACAGAGCGAATTTCTCCACAATCAAATGGTATCGATTTTGGTTGTGGTCCTGGCCCAACGCTCTCCTTGATGCTGGAAGAGGCGGGGCACAACATGGCGTTGTACGATCTCTACTACCACCCTGATACGTCGGTTTTAGAAAAAACGTACGACTTCATGACAGCAACAGAGGTGATAGAGCACCTCTACCACCCAGATTTGGTGTGGAAGCAATGGTTGAATTTAGTTAAGCCAGGGGGCTGGATAGGCCTGATGACGAAAATGGTCATCGACGTGGAGGCTTTCAAATCATGGCATTATAAGAACGATCTCACTCACGTAGTGTTCTTTAGTCGTGACACGTTCCAGTTCCTAGCAGAGCGGGATAAGCTCGAACTCGAATTTATTGGTAATGATGTAATTTTACTGAGGAAACCCCAGTAATGAGCCGTAGTAAAAAATCTAGAAAACCGGGTGCCGCTGGTGCACCTGAGTTTGTTGTAACTCGTAACCGTACAGAATCTGATGTGGAAGGCCGCTTACGCAAGCGTGCTAAAAAGCGTAAAGGTCTGAAAACGGGTAACCGTAACTCAGAAGTTAACGAGCAGAAAAAGCAAGCTGCTGCACAAAATCGCGACCCGCGCTTAGGCAGCAAAAAGAAAATACCTCTGATTGTTGAACCTGCGAAGAAAATGACGAAGCAAGAGCGTCGTTTGTCGGCAGAGCAAGAACTAGAGATGCTAGAAAATGACGCGCAATTGAACGTGTTGCTAGACCGTATTGAAGCGGGTGAAAACCTGGGCACAGGTCTACAGAAATTCGTCGATGAGAAACTCGATCGCATTGAGAAGCTAATGGACCAACTAGGTTTGTTGGAACCTGAAGAAGAGGAAGACTTCACTGCACCTGCTGAGAAAAGCACGCGCAACGATGATGACTTGCTGGCAGATTTCGACGACATTAATTTCGACGACTATAAAGGATAATTAAGCTATGAATGTAACCTTATTAGCTATTGCTGGTGTTGTGATTATCATCGCACTCGCTTCTTATGCAGGTTACCTTCTGCTTCAATTGAAAAAGCAAAAGGAATTGCAGCTGAAGCATCAAAAATTGGCGATAGACAAACGTAACGCCAACATTTTTGAGAATGTGCATACCTTGTGTCAGGCGGGCATTCAAGGGCAGTGCGATTTATCTGAAATCAGTATCCGTGTGTATAACATCATGGATTATGTACAAGGTGAAGACCGCGTTGATTTCGATAAAACGTACCCTGCGATTTCTGAGCTTTACCACATAGTGAAAGATATGGCGCGTGGCGAAGAACGCCAACAACTTGCCAAGAAAGAGCGTATGCAACAGAACTTGACGCGTCATAAAGCGGAAAGCCGCCTCACTGATGCGATTATTGAGGAGCTCAAAGTGTTGCAGAAAAACGTCCAGCCACTGAATAATCAAATCAATATTCAGATGATTTAAGCGCGACCTCCAATAGTCTCCTTATGGCTAATGGGGGTATCGTGATCACGCTAGCACTTCTTTAGTTTTATACTTAAAAAGCCAGTCGGCGTTGCCACGCTTGTCATCGTCGTATGGCAAAATAGCGGCTCTGAATATCGGGTGACGGCTTTCGTTGCCCTAGCATTTAACGGAAAGTACCACCATGTCGAATCAACACACTGAATCGAAACAGCAAATCGTCTGGGATCAAGCGGTATTGGATAAGTACAACTATTCCGGGCCTCGTTATACGTCGTACCCAACGGCGCTGGAGTTTCATGAAGCGTTCACCATTTCTGATTATGATATGGCATGCACTCAATACCCAGAACGCCCATTATCGCTGTACGTACACATTCCGTTCTGTCACAAGCTTTGTTACTACTGTGGATGTAATAAAGTCATTACGCGCCACTCGCACAAAGCGGATGAATACCTCGACGTGCTTGAACACGAAATTCGTCAACGTGCTGCATTACTTGTTGGTCGCACCGTGACGCAATTGCATTTTGGTGGTGGTACACCGACGTTTCTCTCTGAAAAGCAAATCACGCGTGTAATGAGCCTGCTACGCCAAGAGTTTACTTTTAGTAGCGATGCTGAAATCAGTATCGAGGTTGACCCGCGTGAAATCGAGCTGACCATGCTGGATCATCTGCGTAGTGAAGGCTTCAATCGCTTGAGCATCGGTGTTCAGGACTTCAACAAAGAAGTGCAAAAACTGGTGAATCGAGAGCAAGATGAAGAGTTCATCGTTGCGATGGTTGCGCGCGCAAAAGAGTTAGGCTTTCGTTCGACGAACCTAGATTTGATTTACGGTTTACCGAAGCAGACCAAAGAATCTTTTGCCAAGACTCTAGAACAAGTGCTAGAGATGCAGCCGGGCCGTCTATCCGTGTTTAACTACGCGCACATGCCACAGCTATTTGCAGCGCAGCGTAAGATTAAAGACGAAGACCTGCCAAAGGCAGAAGAGAAGATGGCGATTCTGCAAGACACCATCGCGACACTGACCGGTGCTGGCTACCAATTTATCGGTATGGACCACTTTGCTTTGCCGGACGATGAACTTGCTGTTGCCCAGCGCGAAGGTATTTTGCATCGCAATTTCCAAGGCTACACCACACAAGGTGAATGTGACTTGGTTGGCTTTGGTGTTTCTGCAATCTCGATGATCGGCGATGCGTACGCGCAAAACCAGAAAGAGCTGAAGAAATACTACGCTCAAGTCAACGAACTTCGTCACGCTCTATGGAAAGGGGTCTCTCTGGACTCCGATGATTTGCTCCGTCGCGAAGTGATTAAGCAGCTGATTTGTAACTTCAAGTTAGACAAGAAAGCCATTGAGTCTGAGTTTAAAGTGAGGTTTGAACAGTACTTTAAAGAAGATTTGCAGCTACTTCAGACCTTTATTAACGATGAGCTGGTGGAAGTGGATGATAATGAAATTCGTGTGACGCTGCGAGGTCGTTTGTTGATCCGTAATATTTGTATGAGCTTCGATAAATACCTACGAGCAAAGGCACGTCAGCAACAGTTCTCTCGTGTTATTTAATCAGAGATACAGATTCAAGATATAAAAAATGCCAGCAGATGCTGGCATTTTTTTATGTTTTCGCTGGATTTAAGCGCGATCTTTTACTTTTTCTCTCAGTTCCGATTTTTCTGCTTCTGAAAGGAACGCAATCTCAAGGCCATTGATTTGCGCTTGGCGAATCTGGTCTTGGCTCAGGCCAGCGGCTGGTGCCGCTACTTCGTATTCGTATGGCAGTTCGATGCCTTCAACCGCTGGATCGTCAGTGTTCAAACACGCAAGAACGCCATGCTCTAGGAACTGCTTGAGAGGGTGGTTTTCTAGCGTTTCTACCGTACTTGTTTGGTAGTTTGACGTCAGGCAAGATTCAATACCAATGCGGTTTTCTGCTAGGTAATCCATCAGTTTTGGATCGTGAATCGCTTTTACGCCGTGACCGATACGAGTTGCGCCCAGCTCATTGATTGCTTGCCACATGCTCTCTGTACCTGCTGCTTCACCAGCATGGACCGTTACCCCAAGGCCAGCATCGCGCACTTGCTTGAAGTGAGACACAAAGCGATCACCCGGTTGGCCTAGCTCGTCACCCGCAAGGTCAACGGCAACGATGTGATCTTTCTGGCTCAGAATGCCGTCCAGTTCTTGTTGACATGCGTCAGTACCAAATGTACGACTCATGATACCGATCAGGTTGGCTTTCACGCCAAAATCGCGCATACCCGCTTGCACACCGTCCACGACGGCTTCAACAACCCCCGCTACTGGTAGTTTGTGTTTCATCGCCATGTAGTAAGGAGAGAAACGCAGCTCTGCGTAATCGATTTGTGCGTTTAGCGCGTCTTCTACGTTTTCGTACGCGACACGACGACACGCATCTAGATCGCCCAGTACAGCAACACCCCAGTCGAGCTTAGAAAGGAAAGCAACAAGAGAGGGTTCCGCTTCGACAATTTGAACGTGAGGAGTGAGAGACTCAATATCGTACGCTGGTAGGGCAATGCCAAACTTTTGGCCTAGCTCAAGAATCGTTTTAGTACGAATGTTACCGTCGAGGTGACGGTGCAAATCAGTAAGAGGAAGGTTCTTCGTTATCATTTTGTCGATCCGGATAGTTATGAACTGGAACAGGGCCCAAACATCATCTGTGACAATACATGGGTAAGATTTGCAGTTAAGTATAAATAACAGTTGGGTAGATTGTCAGTAGAGGATGACTAGGAAATCAACGATTCTCGCTCTTTTCTACTTCATGTTCACCAAATGTGTTGGCCATTCTTCTAGTGGCATAGGGCGGCTGTAGTAGAAGCCTTGCACCTGATTACAGCCTAAAGAGCGCAGTAATTGTGCTTGATTGCTATCCTCGACACCTTCCGCGACGACATTAGTTTTGAGACCTGCTGTGATATTGATGACGGCAGCGACGACTGAACTGTTTAAGTTTTCTTGTGTGAGTTGATTGATGAAGGTGCGATCAATCTTCAAGCAGGTAAACGGCAGAGAGTGGAGGTAACCCAGTGATGAGTAGCCGGTGCCAAAGTCATCTATCGCGATACCAATACCCATTTCACGCAGTTTAGTCATATTTTCTAGTGTGGTCGGTGCGCTATCAATGATACGTGATTCTGTGATCTCTAGTGTGAGGTTACTTGCTGGTAATTTCGTGATATCCAATACGCTTGTCACCGTATCAACAAAACTTGGGCAGGATAGTTGATTAACGGAGATATTCACATGCAGTTGGAAGTCCGACGGCCACTGTTTGCTTTCGATCGCTTGGTAAGTGTCGCGACAAGCTTGTAACAGAATCTGTTGGCCGATGGCTTTGATCATGCCGCTTTCTTCCGCGATTGGGATAAAATCTAATGGTGACACCATACCTGAGTCGCTATGCCAACGCGCAAGTGCTTCGGCGCCACACACTGTGCCACTGACGAGATCCACAATCGGTTGGTAATGAGGAATAAACTCTCGGTTTTCAATGCCAGTTTGGATCTTGGTCAGCATTTGCGTACGAAACTTTGAAGCGCTCGCCAGTTCTGGGCTGTAGTGACAAACACCAGTCAGTGAGTCTTGTTTAGCGTAACTTAATGCGATGCTGGCGTTGCGTAACCATAAAGGCATGGTTTCGTTTGGCTGGGTTTGTACAATACCAAGTGAAATCTTCATCACTACATTCTCGCCTTCCACCATAAATGGGGTGGAAAAGAGTTGCTGTAATCGACGCTCGGTTTGTTTAATTTTGGTTTCAGTGTCGACATTTGAGAGAAACACCGCGAATTCGTCACCACCAATCCGAGCCAATAATGCGTTGTCACGAAACTGCTGTTTTAACCTTTTAGCGATGCTGACCAACAACTGGTCGCCGTTGTGATGACCCACACTGTCGTTGATATCTCTAAATTTGTTGATGCCAAGTAAAAATAAACTGCCGTGACAAAGATGAGACTGATTTTCACAGATTTCGACCAAACCCTGACGGCTATATAAGCGTGTTAGAGAGTCATAAACCAACTGTTCACGCAATGCTTTGAATGAAGCTCTTAGATTGTTCGCCATTTCATTAAAAGCATGAACCAGTACGGTTGTCTCATACACATAACCAGGCTTTGGCATGCCGCTATCCCAATCCCCATTTGCCAGGTGCTGAGCGGCGGCGGCCGTCGCGTTAATTGGTCTGGTAACTCGGTTGAAAATGATCCAACTGATGGCGATCCCAAATAGGCTTACAATAATGCCAACGAGCCAGCTCTCTTGCTGGCTTTTCGGTAACAGGCCGAGAAGCTCGGACTCCGAAATGGAGGTGCCAATAAACCATGTTAAGCCATCTTGGTCTCGATACGGGGTTAGCCGACTGAAAATACGTTGGCCATCATGTTCAAATGAAAAAGTATAAGGTTGCTTGGTGTTGTTGAGATCGAAAGACCGGACGCGGCTCGCACTGATTTTGATGATCGGGTCTGCGTTTTCAGCGGCAAGCAAACGCTGCCCTTTATCCGAAAATTTTGTGCCCCATGAGATGACGCTTCCCGGGCCTGAGTGAGCGATTAAACGATGATCTGGGTCCATGATGTAGACCGACGCTTTAGTGTTGTATTTTAACTCGCGCAGGAATTCGTTGAATGTATTGATACGAATGTCTGTCACCAAAACACCAGCAAATTGGTCGTGTTTGTACACCGGCGTCATGGCTGATAGCGTAATATCCTGGCGTTCATCAGCATTGGTATAAATTTCAGACCAAGTGGCGTTTTGGCTCTCTGCAACGGGCTTATACCATGGGCGAGTGCGAGGATCGTATTGGGAGATAACCGTTCGAATGTTGTTACTCACATGGTTGGTTCCATAAATAACCAGATCACCATCGGTGTGGCGATCTTGCACCATTAAGGTGTAATCGTCGGAAAGTTCGCGGCGAAAGCCTGCAAAGTCGCCGTTTTCTGAACCAAATGCGATTACATCCAACTGCGGTATCGATTGGTAAAGATTTTTGAATGCACTTAGCAGGTAGTTTTGAATGTCTGAGGTATCGTGAGGGCGATAAAGGTTGTGATAGCTGACGTTGTGCGCGAGAGCCATAACCGCAGTAAAAGGCTTACGTAGATAGCTATTGAGGTGGTCGTGGACACTTTCGGTTAACACGGAAAGTTGCTTGTCACTGATATCCGTGACCACTTCTTCGTAACTTTGTTTTTGGACGTAGACAATGACACCGATCGCCAGTAAGAAGATCATGACAAATGGAATCAAAACAGCAGTACGCAGTGTAATTTGAGTCGTAGCAGTAGACATCGCCTAATCACATAGATGGTGGTGCGCCACAATTGTACTGATGTTTTTATTAATATCGAGTGACAAACGACGCTCGTTGTTAATGCACCACGTAAGTGATTGTCAGTACAATTCTTTTAATTTTCTGGTGAGTGTATTTCGCCCCCAGCCTAATACTTTAGCGGCATCTTGCTTATGACCTTTAGTGTGCTCTAAGGCTGCTTCTAATAAAATGCGTTCAAATTCTGGTAAAGCGTAAGAAAGCAGTTCTTTATCTCCTGCTGCGAGTGAATGCCGTGCCCAATCCGCCAATTGTTCTTGCCAACTACCATGTGCAGAGTCTGAAATGGATTTTTTCTCTTCGAGTAGTTCGCTTGGCAAGTCATTTGGTAACACCTCGCTACCACTGGCCATAACGGTTAACCAACGGCAAATATTCTCTAATTGACGCACGTTGCCAGGCCAATCAAGGCGGTTAAGAATCTCTACAGTCGACGGGTGGAGAGTTTTTGTTTCCACACCAAGCTCATCAGCCGCACGGATAAGAAAATGCTGTGTAAGCTTTTCAATGTCTTGCTTACGCTCACGCAGTGCCGGGATCTGAACGCGAATCACGTTTAAGCGATGAAAGAGGTCCTCACGGAAGTCACCTTCGTGCACCAGCTTTTCTAAGTTCTGGTGTGTTGCCGCGACAATTCGTACATCGACACTAATCGGAGAGTGACCGCCCACTCGATAAAACTGCCCGTCAGCTAGAACGCGTAGTAAACGAGTTTGAATGTCCAATGGCATGTCGCCGATTTCGTCTAAAAATAGAGTGCCGCCATTGGCTTGTTCGAATCGTCCTTGACGAACATTGTTTGCCCCCGTAAACGCGCCTTTTTCGTGGCCAAATAGTTCTGATTCAATCAAGTCTTTGGGAATCGCCGCCATATTGAGCGCAATGAAAGGTTTGTTAGCACGTGGACTGTGACGGTGCAGTGCATGAGCAACGAGTTCTTTACCCGTGCCCGATTCACCGTTAATCAAGACTGAAATAGAGGAGCGAGAAAGACGACCAATGGCGCGAAACACCTCTTGCATCGCTGGTGCTTCACCGATAATTTCAGGCGTTTCTGCTGGAATGTCTTCTGGAGAGAGCTGCTCGCGTTTGTTTTCGTGGCTGTGTGCAATGGCTCGCTCAACCAGAGTTAAGGTTTCATCAATATCAAAAGGTTTTGGTAAATATTCAAAAGCACCTTTTTGGTACGCATTCACTGCCGCATCTAAATCTGAGTGTGCGGTCATGATAATCACGGGAAGGTCTGGGTAATCGCGCTGTACTTGTTTTAGTAGCTCCAACCCATCAATACCTGGCATGCGAATGTCTGATACTAGAACATCCGGCACTTCGCGTTCGAGCGCCATTAACACGCTTTCTCCATCGGCATAGGTTTCACATTTGATGTTGGCAGAGGAGAGCGTTTTCTCCATTACCCAGCGAATTGAACTGTCGTCATCAACGACCCAAACATATCCTTTACTCATGTAGTAATCCTTGCAGCAAACCGAAAAACTGACGCGACTTGAAGTCCATTAGCGCAATCAGATCGGCAGATAAATAGTAAATGTTGTGTGACCAGGCCAGCTTTCTACGTCTATTTTTCCATTGTGCTGGTCGATCAAATTTTGCGAAATAGATAGCCCTAATCCAGTTCCTCCCTCGCGGCCACTGACCATGGGATAGAACAGCGTGTCTTGTAGTTCCGGTGGAATACCTGGGCCGTTGTCTGTGATTTCGACACGAGCAGCGAGTTTACAGCGTTTGCCGTGAATATTGGCTTGGTGCACCGTTCTGGTGCGAATGGTTATTTTCCCGTGTTCTTGATGGCTAAGAATTTGTGCGGCGTTGCTGACGATATTAAGCATTGCCTGTTCGATTTGGTCTGTATCCATCAAAATCTCTGGCAAGCTTGGGTCATAATCTCGTTCAATGATGATTGAGCGTTGTGACTCTAATTCAACCAGTTGGCGAACCTTTTCAAGAATTTGGTGCAGATTCTCTTGTGTCTTCTTACCTGGCTTTTGCGGTCCTAGTAATCGATCCACGAGCGCCCTTAAACGGTCTGCTTGCTCAATGATGATGTGTGTATATTCGGTGAGAGAGGGCTCTGGCAGCATTTTTTCTAACAATTGCGCCGCACCGCGTAAGCCGCCAAGCGGATTTTTGATCTCATGTGCAAGCCCTCGGACTAACAGCTTCGCCGCTTGTTGTTGGGCGTGTTGGTTCAGTTCTTGAGAGAGTCGGCGCTGCTGATCAATTTTGCGCATCTCGACCAGAAGCATCAACTGTTTTTGCCAAGTGATAGGGCTAACCGTCACCTCTAGCATTAAAGGGCGGCCATCAACAACGAAAGTGACGTCACTGTCGGTGATGCTTTGGCCACTTTGCAACGGTTGAGTGAGCAGCGCGAGATCCAGCGACGCATGCTGAATCAATTGAGAAAGTGATTGTTCAATAATTCGTTTGGCGCTTTGAGAAAACAGCAATTCGGCAGCCGGATTGGCATAACGGATGGCCAATCCATCATCAAGAATCAGCGTTGCTGTCACCATATTGTTGAGAATGGCACTAGGAAGACTGGTATCCACATTACGTCCTTGTTTTGCTTTAAGATTGTGCGATGCACAATAATGGTGCAATTGAACGTTAAGTATGGCGAATAAATCTTAGAAGAAAAAGTGAAAAGCACCGCTGTGATGTGATTTTTTTCACCAGATATTCTATTTTGCCCCTTTTACGGTCGGCTTAACACTTGCTCTATGTAAATGCACCGTTATAGGGCTAGTAGATGCAATAAGCTTGCCGCTTCTTTTCGCGTGCACAGCAAGTGTGTGAGTGCCTCGGTCAATATTGTTTAACTGCCACACTATATGGTTTTGTGGTGCACCATAAGGTTTTCCATCGAGTAACAATTGCAATTGCTCACCGATACCAAGCTTGCGATTGGTTTCTAATTGAATATTGATGATGCCTCGATTACTGCGGATGGTCTCGTTGTGCTTGGGAGTCAGCATCGAGAGTTGTAATGGAAGAGGCTTCTCGGTTGTTTTCTCTGGCTTGTTTTGTGATGCAGTAGATGGCGTAGTCTGAGGTGCGAGCGATTCAGTATTTTCTACCTCAGGAGCTGGTGCGCTGGCTTCAAGGTTTGGCAGTGCGATCGCTTTTGCTCCTTTGTTTGGTGTATCACTAAAGTGAACCACGCCATTTTCATCTACCCACGTATACGCGACCTGCGCGAAGGCGATAGAGGCGATTAACAATCCGCTGAGTGCACACAGTGATGGAATAAGCTGAACTTTCATTGCTCACCTTCTCTTGTTCGATGATTTCACGTTTCAATGGCTTAGCTCTTTGACCTGTAAGGAAAAATTCTAAGTGTATTTTTATTATCCTCTCATGTTAAACGTCGAAGCTTGACTGGCGAATACAAAAAAGGCCCGCCTGCGAGGCGAGCCTAATATTTTATTGCTGTGTTTACATTTTACACAGTGTCGACCTTACACAGAGTAGTAAAGTTCGAACTCAACAGGGTGAGTTGTCATGTTCACACGCTCTACGTCCTGAGACTTAAGGTCGATGTATGAATCGATGAAGTCGTCAGAGAATACGCCGCCCGCTGTTAAGAACTCACGATCAGCATCTAGCTCTGCTAGCGCGTCTTTTAGTGAGTATGCAACAGTTGGGATTTCTGCTGCTTCTTCAGCTGGAAGATCGTAAAGGTCTTTATCCATCGCTTCGCCTGGGTGGATCTTATTCTTGATACCGTCAAGACCAGCCATAAGCATTGCTGCGAAACATAGGTATGGGTTCGCCGCTGGGTCACCGAAACGAACTTCGATACGACGTGCTTTCGGGCTTGGTACCACTGGGATACGGATTGAAGCAGAGCGGTTACGCGCTGAGTAAGCTAGCATTACTGGTGCTTCGAAGCCTGGTACAAGACGTTTGTACGAGTTTGTTGATGGGTTAGCGAATGCGTTGATTGCACGAGCGTGTTTGATGATACCACCGATGTAGTAAAGCGCCATTTCAGATAGACCGCCGTACTTGTCACCAGCAAATAGGTTTACGCCATCTTTTGCTAGAGACTGGTGAACGTGCATACCGCTGCCGTTGTCGCCAACAAGTGGTTTAGGCATAAACGTCGCTGTTTTACCAAACGCGTGAGCAACGTTGTGTACAACATACTTGTAGATTTGGATTTCGTCAGCTTTGGTTGTTAGCGTGTTGAAACGAGTTGCGATTTCGTTTTGACCCGCCGTTGCCACTTCGTGGTGGTGCGCTTCAACAACAAGACCCATTTCTTCCATTACTAGACACATAGCAGAACGGATGTCTTGAGATGAATCTACTGGAGCTACTGGGAAGTAACCACCTTTAACGCCTGGACGGTGACCTTTGTTACCTTCTTCGTAGTCAGAACCTGTGTTCCATGCCGCTTCTACGTCGTCGATTTTGAAGAAAGAGCCTGACATGTCTGTCGAGAACTTCACGTCATCAAATAGGAAGAATTCTGGCTCAGGACCGATAAGTACAGTATCTGCAACACCAGTAGAACGCATGAAGTCTTCAGCGCGTTTTGCGATAGAGCGTGGGTCACGGTCGTAGCCTTGCATTGTTGCAGGCTCTAAGATGTCACAACGGATATTTAGTGTTGCGTCTTCCGTGAATGGGTCAAGCACAGCAGAAGATGCGTCAGGCATCATTACCA
This sequence comes from Vibrio sp. Vb0667, assembly GCF_033391095.1. Taxonomy (NCBI): domain Bacteria; kingdom Pseudomonadati; phylum Pseudomonadota; class Gammaproteobacteria; order Vibrionales; family Vibrionaceae; genus Vibrio; species Vibrio sp. Vb0667. The sequence continues at coordinate 19,879 of NZ_JAWPOL010000013.1, forward strand.
TGTCTGATTCGTTGATACCTTTCCAGCCAGCAACTGATGAACCATCGAACATTTTACCTTCTTCGAAGAAGTCTGCGTCGATTTGGTGAGCAGGGATCGAAATGTGCTGCTCTTTACCTTTTGTATCAGTGAAGCGTAGGTCAACAAACTTAACTTCGTTTTCTTGGATCAGCGATAGAACGTTTTCTACTGACATCTTGGATAACCTCCAGTGTTAATAAGCGGTAAAAGCTCGATTTATGAATTATTCATGAAACCTGGCATTGATTAATCAATTTGACTTTTCATTAATCGATGCTGTTTTAACTAAAGCCAAAACCGTGCCAAAAAAAATATTCCATTAATTTCAAGCAATTGTGTTTTTGAATGCTAGTTTGGTGCACTTGCTTGCACCAAAATGATCTTTGCTTGCACTATTATGGTGCCAAAAATCATTGTTGCACCATAATGTGACAGGGACATTGCGTATTCAGCCCAGTTTTTGAACAAGAGTCAATTTGAATTATGCATCGATTAGAATAAAGTTGCGTTTAATCAATTCGTTCTGAGGAAGAAAATGGGCATTAAGCGTAAAAATCGCAGAAATGCTCGGGAGTAGATCACATATTTCTAGGCTTTTTGCTAAAATCTGGTACATTATGGCCGTTTTTTTAATCAGCAAATGTCGCCAGAGAGCACCCGTTCTCAGCGTGGGGGCATTTCATCTATCTAAGTGAATCAATATCCATGGCTACTCCACAGATTGATAAATTAAGAAATATCGCGATCATCGCGCACGTTGACCACGGTAAAACCACGTTGGTTGACAAGCTGCTACAACAATCGGGCACGCTTGAGTCTCGCGGTGAAGCTGAAGAGCGAGTCATGGACTCGAACGACATCGAGAAAGAGCGCGGTATTACCATTCTTGCTAAAAACACAGCAATCGACTGGAACGATTACCGTATCAACATCGTAGATACTCCGGGACACGCGGACTTCGGTGGTGAAGTTGAGCGTATCATGTCGATGGTAGACTCTGTACTACTTATCGTTGACGCTGTTGATGGTCCAATGCCTCAAACGCGTTTCGTAACACAAAAAGCGTTTGCTCACGGTTTAAAACCAATCGTTGTAATCAACAAGATTGACCGCCCTGGTGCACGTCCTGATTGGGTTATGGACCAAGTGTTCGATCTATTCGACAACTTAGGTGCAACTGATGACCAGCTAGACTTTAAAGTAGTTTACGCATCTGCACTTAACGGTTGGGCTTCTCTAGAAGAAGGCGAAACTGGCGAGAACATGGAACCACTATTCCAAACTATCGTTGATGTTGTTGACGCGCCAAATGTTGACCTTGATGGTCCACTACAGATGCAAGTTTCTCAGCTAGACTACAGCTCTTACGTTGGTGTTATCGGCGTGGCTCGCGTAACTCGTGGTAGCGTTAAACCAAACCAGCAGGTAACCATTATTGGTGCTGATGGTAAAACTCGCAACGGTAAAGTGGGTACAGTAATGGGCTACCTTGGCCTAGAGCGTCACGAAGTTGAACAAGCTAACGCGGGTGATATCATCGCAATCACTGGTCTTGGCGAGCTGAAAATTTCTGACACTATCTGTGCACAAAACGCAGTAGAAGCATTACCACCATTGTCTGTTGATGAACCAACAGTAACAATGACGTTCCAAGTAAACACGTCTCCATTCGCGGGTAAAGAAGGTAAGTTCGTAACGTCACGTAACATCCTTGAGCGTCTTGAGAAGGAACTGGTACACAACGTTGCACTACGCGTTGAGCAAACAGACGATCCAGATAAATTCCGCGTATCAGGTCGTGGTGAACTTCACCTTTCTATCCTGATCGAAAACATGCGTCGTGAAGGCTTCGAGCTAGCAGTATCTCGTCCAGAAGTAATCATCAAAGAAGAAGATGGTCAGTTGATGGAACCGTTCGAAACGGTAACTATCGACGTAATGGAAGAGCACCAAGGCGGCATCATGGAGAACATCGGCCTACGTAAAGGTGAGCTGAAAGACATGTCTCCAGACGGTAAAGGTCGTGTGCGTATGGACTTCGTTATGCCATCACGTGGTCTGATCGGTTTCCAAACGGAATTCATGACACTGACTTCAGGTTCAGGTCTTCTTTACCATACGTTTGATCACTACGGCCCTCACAAAGGCGGTAACATCGGTCAACGTGTAAACGGTGTACTAATCGCGAACGCGATGGGTAAAGCGCTAACTAACGCACTGTTCAACCTTCAAGAGCGTGGTCGTCTATTTATCGGTCACGGTGTTGAAGTTTACGAAGGTATGGTTATCGGTATTCACAGCCGTGACAACGACCTAACGGTAAACGCACTGAAAGGTAAGCAGCTAACCAACGTTCGTGCATCAGGTACCGATGACGCACAGGTTCTTACTCCGCCAATCAAGATGACTCTTGAGCAAGCACTAGAATTCATCGATGACGACGAGCTAGTAGAAGTAACGCCTGAAAGCATCCGTATCCGTAAGAAGTTCCTAACGGAAAGCGACCGTAAGCGTGCTTCTCGTGGCGCGAAATAATTTTCGTTAAGCGATTCAATTAAGAAGAAGCCTCGAGTTATGCTCGGGGCTTTTTGTTTTCTGGAGTTGAATATGAACCCGATTATTATCACCGGTGGGCCTGGTGCGGGAAAAACAACACTGCTGAATGCGCTAGACGCGTGTGGTTACGCCACGTTTCCTGAAGGGTCTCGCGACTTGATTGAGCAGCAAAGCCAGTTAGAAAATGGTATTTTGCCGTGGACGAATTTACCTGAGTTTGCCAAGTTATGCCTTGGGTTGATGGACAAACAAAAGAGTGATGCGCGTTGTCATGATGTTGCGTTTGTTGATCGCGCCATCCCCGACATCATTGCATACCTACAAGTGGGCGGCTGTAAGGTTGACCAAGCTTTCTTAACCGAAAGCGCTGGGTACCATAGTCAGGTGTTTACTTGTCGACCTGAAGCATCCATTTACGTACAAGATGAAGTGCGTCCGCACAGCTTTGAAGAAGCATTGGAGATTCATCAGTCGTTAGTGAGTGTCTATACTGAGTTGGGTTATGAAGTGGTAGAAGTGCCATGGGGAACTGTGCCAGAGAGGGTAGGCTTTGTTCGAAGAGTCATCGGTTTACTCGGTAAGGTCGCCGACTAAAACCTCCTCACTAGGAGGAGGTCTAAATCATTTACTTTTGATTGAGCTTTTGTAGGAATTTATCGGACTCTGCAATCGCTTCGTTCATTTGTTTGATCGCAAACTGAATGTCTTTCTCTAAGCTAGAGAACTCACCTTGCAAAGAACCAATCGCACTGGCGTTAAGGTTGTGTTTTAAGTACAACGTGTTGTCACGCAGCGTATCCAGTACCGGTGTCATCTTTTTCTCTGCACGCTTCATAGCGCTAAGCATGGTTTTGTACGAGGCTTTGGTTTCACGTAGCTTTTGCTCGCTTGAACGACGCAGTTTCGCACTCGAGTACAGCTCTAGCTCATCTTGCCACTCATCAAACAGTGCGCCGGATACGTCTTCAATCGCAGCAATACGGTCACGTACGTCTTGAGCCGCTTTTTCGCTATCTTCATATTTGTCATTGATGTTGTTGTAGACATTTTCTAGCTCACCACCATCAAAGTTGGTGATCGCAGACAAGGCTTCAAGTGCACTGGTGAATTCTTCTTGTGCATCTTGTTGAGATTCTTTGGCATCTTCGACGCGGTCGACCATAATATCTCGTTTATGATACCCAACCTGCTCCATTGCTGAGTAATAAGCAGATTGACACCCTGTTAAAGTGAAAATTGATAGTACAATTGCTAATAAATAAGGCATTCTTATGTCCTCGGCGCTAATTATGGGATGAACTATGAACCAGTTATCAGAGAGTTACAAGGCGAGATTAATCAATCTACTGCCAAGTTGCGTCGCGTTTTTTAAGTATCTTCTTAAGCGATTAACGCATGACCGTGTGAATGTGAACGCGGGCTATCTTGCCTACATTACCTTGTTATCCATCGTGCCAATGCTGACGGTATTGTTATCAATATTGTCGAAATTTCCCGTTTTTGCGAACGTTGGTGAGGTGCTGCAAGGCTACATTATTGAGAATTTTGTGCCAGCTTCTGGAGAAGCTGTACATACGGCATTACAGGAATTTGTGGCGAATACGGGCAAAATGAGCGCGGTTGGCGGTGGGTTTTTATTCATCGCAGCGGTCATGCTGATTTCCAACATTGATAAGAACTTAAACTACATTTGGCGAGTTAAAGACAAGCGCCGTTTAGTCTTTTCATTCTCTATGTATTGGATGGTACTCACGTTAGGGCCGATCATGGTCGGTGCGAGTATTGCGGCGACGTCGTACGTGACTTCGCTGCAAATTTTAGAGAACGAGACATTATCTGGTGCGTTTAATTTATTTCTGCGTTGGCTACCGTTGTTGCTGTCCTTTTTTGCTTTTCTTGGCTTGTATATTCTAGTGCCGAATAAAAAAGTACACCTCGCTCATGGTGCCATGGGGGCAGCAGTCGCCGCGATACTGTTCGAGTTGAGTAAAAAAGGCTTTGCACTCTACATCACTCAGTTTCCGTCTTATCAGCTCATCTACGGCGCGTTAGCGGCGATTCCTATCTTATTTGTTTGGGTGTATTTATGCTGGATGATCGTGTTATTGGGGGCGGAAGTTACGGCTGCGCTTGGTGAGCGAGAGCACTGGAGTGAAGATTTAGACATGATACACTCGACCGCTGAATCTCAGTTAACAGATGAAGGAAGCGAGAGTAGTGATAGCGCTAATTCAACGAGTCAGTGAAGCAGCCGTCCGTGTGGATGGTGAAGTCGTAGGAGAAATTGATCGTGGTCTGCTGGTCTTATTGGGCGTAGAGAAGGACGACGATGAAGCTAAAGCAAAGCGTTTAATGGAGCGTGTTACAACCTACCGTGTGTTCGAAGATGACGAAGGCAAGATGAACCTGAACGTTAAACAGGTGGAAGGTAAAGTGCTGGTGGTTTCTCAATTTACGCTGCCTGCGGATACAAAAAAAGGCACGCGAGCTGGTTTTTCTCGCGGTGCGCATCCTGTGGATGCAGAGCGCTTGTATGATTACTTTTCTGACTTGTGTGAAGAAGTTTTACCCACACAGCGTGGCCGCTTCGCTGCCGATATGAAAGTGTCCTTGGTGAATGACGGTCCAGTGACGTTTTGGTTGCAGGTCTAATCTGGTAACACAGGCGCCATAGTCTAAGCTTTAACTCCAAGCTCATGGAATTGGCTTGGAGTAATTTTTCCGACACTGATTAGTGTTGTGCTTTCAAAGGATTGATATGTTCAAACTCATTACTCCCAAAACCGATAATCAGATAAACAAGTATTATCAGTTTCGCTGGCAACTGCTTCGTGAGCCATGGCGTATGCCGATCGGCTCTGAGCGCGATGAATACGACGAAATGAGCCATCACCGTATGATTGTTGATGGTCGAGGTCGTCCTATGGCGATTGGCCGTTTATACATTACGCCGGATAATGATGGCCAGATCCGCTACATGGCGGTTAAAAATAATCGCCGTAGCAAAGGGATGGGTTCGCTGGTTTTGGTTGCACTAGAGTCGTTAGCGCGCCAAGAAGGAGCGAAACGCTTGGTGTGTAATGCCCGTGAAGATGCCATCGCCTTTTATGAAAAAAATGGCTTTGAGCGTCGAGGCGAGCTGACCGATGAGCGTGGCCCTGTGCGCCATCAGCAAATGGTGAAGCAACTGGATCCGATGGCCAATGTGTTACGTCGCCCTGAATGGTGTACTGAGCTTCAACAGCGCTGGGAGCAACAAATCCCAATTAGCGACAAAATGGGGATCAAAATTAACCAGTACACGGGTTACCAGTTTGAATGCTGTGCGCAGCTTAATCCTAACCTTAATCCGCATAACACCATGTTCGCCGGGTCAGCTTTTACCTTAGCAACCCTGACAGGGTGGGGGATGACGTGGCTGCTGCTTAAAGAGCGTGGGTTGCACGGTGATATTGTGTTGGCCGACAGCTCTATTCGTTATCGTCAACCAGTCGAACAAAACCCCGTGGCGAGTACTTCGTTGGATGGGATCAGTGGTGACCTAGACCGATTGGAGTCGGGACGCAAAGCACGCATCGTTATTCACGTAGTGATTTATAGTGGTGACACGCCAGCTGTGGATTTTGTCGGTACCTATATGTTGATACCGAACTACTCGCAGTTACTCAGTTGCTGATGGGTTAAGCGCCGACTGACCTGCTGGGCGCTTATCTGTTTCACCTTCTTGCTCTGTCGGTGAGAGGATTTGTTCTTCTGCTGCGGAATGCGTGTTGGGTACTTCATCTTCTTCGATAACTTCTTCGTAAAGCTCTTCCTCTTGAATCTCCAAGTTGATGTTATCAATCACGATAGGTTGCTCGATGGAAGGCTCATTTTTCTGTGGAGTCTCAATATCAGTAGGCTCGGCCAGTTTTGATGCGTTCACGCACTCATTACGGTGGGTTTCACCACTTAGTAGATCGCCTTCAATGTTTCCGCACGACTCTTCCAATTGATAAGTAATGCCACTTAGCGGGTTGTTGGCCATATCAAATGTTCCCCAAACCTTACCACTTATGGCTTTTCCTGAGATGGTGACCGGCTTTATGGCAACTTCCCCTCGTTGCGCGCTTAAACGCAGTGGACTTAAGGTAATGGCTTTGAGCGAATGATCCGCTTGGGACTTCAAGCGGGTATCTCGGAGATTGGCTTCCACTTCACCCGATAAGCTGTAGGCCAGCATGTTGCGATCACCTGATAACCCTTGTAGATCGAGGCTGAGATCGGAAAAACCATCAATAGCCAGTGTGTCGGGTAAAAAATAATCGTGGAAGAGCGATAAGGGAATACCATCAGCATTGACGTTGAGCGCCCAAGGTTGGCTTGGGGTACTCAAATCTATTTGTCCGATGCCTTCTACGTAGCCTTGCTCGAGTGGCGCAAAAAGGCGAGTCAATTGCCAAAAGCCATCTTTGCTTTGCATGGCAAGTGCTGCGTGAGACGTGAGTATTTGGTCATAGCTGGCGTTGACAACGCTGACTTCCAATTCGCCTTGCCAAAGGCCCCAACGTTGAGCCGACTGTTTAATATCAAGCTGTTGCCCTTCGATATTTAAACCGGAAAGTTGCCAATAAGGTTCGTGAGATAGCTGGATAATTTGGCTGCGCTCAATGTCGAGTCGTTCGATTGCAACATGCTCTAACTCGCTGGTGGCGGCGTGCCACCAATTTAGGTTGTCTTCTGGCTGTGTTGCCCACTTGAGGCCTTGAATAGAGGCTTCTTTGAGCTTCCATTGTGTTGGCGTGAACAATCCAGAAACTTGCACTCGACCTTGCTGCCAATCTAAGCTGAGCTCGTTGAGCTGGATTACTCCTGGCTCGATAGCGGCACTCAAACGTGGCTCTATTGCGGTTTGCTGCTGGAATCGAACGCTATCCGCCTGCAATGACACTTGAGCTTTTGTCTTCCAGAGAGACAGTGGCAGTGTGGCGTTTTCCACAGAAAGATCCAAGTTCTGCCAGTGCCAGTCGCCCCATTCAATATCGGCGTTAAGCAAATCTAAGCTATTAATATGATTAATGTTAAATGGTAGATCGTGCCAAGGTTTTGCAAGCAGTGATTGGCGCTGCGTATTACTCAGTTTCAGCTTGTTGATGGTCACATTTACTAAAGACCAGCCTTGAGGATACTGCTCCCCTTGCCCAGATATTTGACTGTTACGCCAGTTAAAAGAGGTGCCATAAAGCGTACTGTCTTGCGGTTTGTAGTCTATATCGACTAAGACTTGATTAAAGGCTTCGCCATTCCAATAGAGTTGGTCAGCTGCAAGTTGAACTTCGCCATATGGTATTAATTGACCATTCCATTGTGGTGATTGAATTTGAAGATCAATGCCATTGGCAGAGAACTGCTCGTCGGCGTAATCAATATTTTTGAGCGCGATTTGATGGAATAAAACGTTGTCTAAAGGTGGGAGCTTTGGTGCGCCATACTGCAAGCTCATACCATCAATCAATAAACTATCAACGATCCATTTACCATCGCGATAAACATCGGGATTCATCCATAAATCGACTTGCTCGATGTAAGACGCATCGTCTCCGCTGGTGTTCACGCGTTGTAAAGTTAGGTGATAGGGAAAGCCATAACGCACGCTTCCGGCCCGGAAGGGAAGAGAAAAGGTGTTTGACAGCAAGCGCCAGGTTGCGTCCGCGTAAGATGTTGTTAGCAGCGCAATCGTAGCGGCTGGAATGGCAACTAAGATAACCAGTAACAGAAGTAGAACTCGACGCGCTGTTTTCATCTTTGCTAGAACCTACGTGTGTTATGAAATAAAACTAGATAGGCTTTAGCTTGTATCAATATTCTGTGGTATTCAATAAAAAGCCCCTCAAAAGAGGGGCTTGAAGCAATTTTTGTAACTTGGCCTACGTAAAGGTGATAAGTTAATGCCAACTTTTCACTGCGTTTACGCGAAGTCGCTGTTACTCGATTTAATCAATCTGAGGACCAGCCGCAACCAGGGATTTACCTTCAGCGTTGTCTGTGTACTTATCAAAGTTATTGATAAAGCGCGCTGCTAAATCTTTCGCTTTGCTTTCCCACTGAAGTGGGTCAACGTACGTGTCGCGAGGGTCTAGAATGCTAGGATCCACACCTGGTAGTGACGTTGGTACTTCAAGGTTGAAGATTGGAATGTGCTTAGTTGGTGCTTCTTCAATCGAACCATCAAGAATGGCATCAATAATTCCGCGTGTATCTTGAATAGAGATACGTTTGCCAGTGCCGTTCCAACCAGTATTCACTAGGTAAGCCTCAGCGCCTGCTGCTTCCATGCGTTTAACCAGTACTTCTGCGTATTTAGTTGGGTGAAGCGTTAGGAACGCCGCGCCGAAACAAGCAGAGAAAGTTGGTGTTGGCTCAGTAATACCGCGCTCTGTTCCCGCTAGTTTGGCGGTAAAGCCAGACAGGAAGTGGTACTTAGTTTGCTCGGGTGTCAATTTAGATACTGGAGGCAGTACGCCAAATGCATCGGCTGATAGGAAGATCACTTTATTCGCGTGACCGCCTTTTGATACTGGCTTAACGATATTATCGATATGGTAGATAGGGTAAGAAACACGTGTGTTTTCTGTTTTCGAACCATCATCAAAGTCGATAGAGCCATCGCCACGTACTGTTACGTTTTCTAGCAGTGCATCACGACGAATTGCGTTGTAGATGTCCGGCTCCGCTTCTTTAGAAAGTTTGATGGTTTTTGCGTAACAACCACCTTCGAAGTTGAAGACACCGTCATCATCCCAGCCGTGCTCATCATCACCAATTAGCGCACGTTTAGGATCAGTCGACAGGGTCGTTTTACCCGTACCAGATAGACCGAAGAATACCGCTACATCGCCATCTTTGCCCATGTTAGCGCTACAGTGCATTGATGCGATGTCTTTTAGTGGAAGGAAGTAGTTCATCATCGCGAACATACCTTTCTTCATTTCACCACCGTACCAAGTACCACCGATAAGTTGCATGCGCTCAGTTAGGTTAAATACGGTGAAGTTTTCTGAGTTCAGGCCTTGCTCTTCCCATTTTGGATTAGTGCATTTTGCGCCATTCATTACTACGAAGTCTGGTTCAAATGTCGCTAACTCTTCTTCCGTCGGGCGAATAAACATGTTTTTAACGAAGTGCGCTTGCCATGCGACTTCTGTGATAACACGAATGCTCAAACGTGTATCTGGGTTTGCACCACAGTAACCGTCAACAACAAACAAGCGTTTGTTAGAAAGCTGGTTTGTGACCAGTTCTTTTAGCTCGTCCCACACTTCAGGAGTGATTGGCTTGTTATCATTTTTCACTTGATCAGACGTCCACCACATATGTTCTTCTGTCGTAGCGTCTTTGACGATGTATTTATCTTTTGGTGAGCGACCAGTAAAGATGCCAGTGTCAACGGCAACCGCACCTAGTTCAGTAACCACGCCGCGCTCATAACCGGTTAGGTCTTCACGCGTTTCTTCCTCAAACAACATTTCGTAGCTTGGGTTGCGAATAACCTCTTTTACGTTATGCAGTCCGTGCTTGGTTAGATCAAGTGTTGCAGCCTTAGTATGTTCCATAACGGTCATAGGTGCTCCTTATAAGGATTTTGTAGGGATTTTGTAAGAATGTTTTAATTTTAATCTGCTCACCATGCTAGCAACGGGGCGGGGAGAAAACAGGGAGATAGCTCAAAATTTACCCATGATTTCAATAAGGTTTTAGGTAACCCGTCACATATTGGTGGGAATAGTCTATCGTGCACGCAATCCTTTGCGCTAGGGCAAAATCATTATTAATTGTTTAAAATTAAGCAGTTGTTTTATTACGCTTGAGGCTAGTTATTACGAGGGGTTGATCACAAAAAGGCCAGCATTAAGCTGGCCTTTTGTAGGGTAAATTACGTGCTTGATAAGCTATGTAAATTAATGCAGGGTTTTCTTGTCTGTAGAAGCTTGTGCATACAGTTCAGTGACTTCAGATTCGTCGAACGTATAAGTTGTGCCACAGTAATCACAATGTAAAGAAACTGATCCAACTTCTGCCAAAATGTCATAAATTTCAGCTTTCTCAACGGTGATGATTGCGGCACCGCTACGCTCACGAGAACAGCCACAATGGAACTCGACAGGTTGCGGCTCGTACAGACGTACTTTGTCTTGGTTATATAGTCGATACAATAACTCGTTCGCTTCTAAACCAAACAATTCTTCATCTTTTACTGTGTCAGTGAGCTGCTCTAGATGTTCGAAATCATCTGGAGAGCCAGTGCCGTCAGGGATCACTTGAATCAACATACCTGCTGCGTGTGCTTTGCCTTCATGCTCACCAGTGCGGATCCATAGGCGCGTTTTTAACTGCTCTGAGTTTGCAAAGTAGCCTTCTAGCACTTCTGCTAAAGTGTCACCTTCTAGTCCAACGACGCCTTGGTAACGCTCGCCGTTTTTCGGTTCGATGGTGATCACAAGGTAGCCCTTACCCATTAGATCGTGAATGTTTGCGTCATCGGCAACATCGCCTTCCCAGCGAGCTACGCCACGAACACGTTGGTTATGGTCACCGTTGATAACGGCAAGAGACACAGGACCGTCGCCTTGTAGCTGGATGGTGATCGAACCTTCGAACTTAAGAGTGGCAGTTAAAAGAGTAGTTGAAACGAGTAGCTCACCCAGCAGTTTCTCTATTGCTGCCGGATATTCCTTGCTGGAGATAACACGTTGGTACGCTTCATCCAATTGTACCAACTCGCCACGTACTGAAAGATCTTCGAATAGGTAGCGGTTTAAAACATTATTTGCCATGGAGTGCTTTCCTCGTTGGTAATTCCGGCTTTTATTGGTGTTTGAACTTAATGATGTCTCGGCGCTGCTTTTTATCTGGGCGGCGTTCCGGACTTGGGTTGTGGGCATTAAGCTTACGTTGAGTCGCGTGTTCCTCACGTTTCGCGATACTCTCATTGGTTTCGCGATATAAGGTTTGTGCGATGGGAGCGCCTCGGCGTTGATCTGAGATTTGTTCGATGATCACGATTTTTTCTTCGTTGCCTTGACGAAGTCTGACTTCAGCGCCCACTTCAACGATTTTACTCGGCTTGCTTCGTTGGCCATTATAGTGGACTTTACCGCCATCGACCATGTTACGCGCGATGGAGCGGGTTTTGTAAAATCTTGCGGCCCATAGCCATTTATCTAGCCTAACGGCTTCATTTAGGGAACTCATAGAACACTACGCTATCTAATCACTGCCCGAATACGGCAATGAGTGATGGATTATTCACCTACAGATGGAGTCAAGGCGTATTTTTTTCAAGGGAGTTGGCAAAAACTGCATAAGAAAAAGGTATGAAAGACAACTTGTGATATAGTTCACTGCTCTTTGTTGAGTAATAATTTTATTGCAAATTTAGCAATTTAAAGTCGATAGCTATCGTTATAGCTTAAATGACGGACGTTAGAATAAAGGAATCCATTCAGTGAAACGTTTAGAGCTAAGTGCAGGATTATCAAGCAGACCGCTACTGGCTCAGATCAAGTCCAATCATTATACCATTCAAGCCAAACTTAGCTTGTTGCTTACCTGTCTGTTTATTGCGATAACCGGATGGATACTTGGCAAAATTGTGTGGTTAGCCATACCTCAATCGTCGGAAGTGCCGCAATGGCGTCCATCGGCGAGTAGCGTTGCTGCGAGCAATAAAGGCGACGCGATAGATTTTAATGCCCTTCAGAATGCCAACCTATTCGGTAAATACACTGAGCAAAAAGCGGCGGTTGTAGAACAGCCTATTGTTAAAGACGCCCCTAAGACGCGCCTTAACCTTACGCTGGTCGGTGCGGTTGCAAGTAGTGATGCCAACACCAGCCTTGCTGTTATTGCTAACCGAGGTAAGCAAGCTACGTACGGTTTGGGTGAAGAAATCGAAGGGACACGTGCGACACTAAAAGCGGTATTGGTGGATCGCGTCATCATTGATAACCAAGGTCGAGACGAGACCTTAATGATGGAAGGTATAGAATATAAGAAGCTATCTGAATCGCCGCAGGTAGCCAGGGCGCAAGCTCAGCGAGCAGAAGCAGCGACGTCTGACGTTGGAGAGAAATTAGAGCAAATCCGCGAGGAAATTGCGAAAGATCCACAAAGCGTTTTTAAATACATCACTATTTCACCCGTCAAAAAAGACGGAGACATTGTTGGTTATCGAGTATCACCTGGTCGTGATGCCGCATTATTTAATGATGTAGGGCTACAACCTGGCGATATTGCGGTTCAACTGAACGGGATCGATTTAAGTGACCCGTCTTCTTCAGTACAACTGATGCAAGTGATGAGCGATCCGCAAGAATTAAATTTAACTGTTGAGCGAGACGGCCAACAGTACGATATCTATATCCAATTGTAAGACTTAGGCAACCGGCGTAAGTTCAGGGAGACATACGTGAAACATTGGTTCAGCAAAAGTGCTTGGCTACTAGCAGGAAGTTTACTCTGCGTACCAGGTGCAATGGCAAACGAATTTAGTGCGAGCTTTAAAGGCACTGATATTCAAGAATTCATCAACATAGTGGGTCGTAACCTCGAAAAGACCATCATTGTTGATCCTTCAGTACGCGGTAAAATCGATGTCCGCAGCTATGACGTTCTTAACGAAGAGCAATACTACAGCTTTTTCCTTAATGTCCTTGAAGTATACGGTTACGCAGTCGTAGAAATGGACAATGGGGTACTTAAGGTTATCAAAGCAAAAGACTCAAAAACCTCAGCAATCCCTGTGTTAGGTGATGGCAGCGCGCAAGGCGATAGTGTTATCACTCGAGTTGTCGCGGTGCGTAATGTGTCGGTTCGAGAGTTGTCTCCTCTACTTCGTCAGCTGATTGATAACGCCGGTGCCGGTAACGTGGTTCATTATGATCCAGCGAATATTATCTTGATTACTGGTCGTGCGGCAGTAGTGAATCGCTTAGCAGAGATCATCAAGCGTGTTGACCAAGCCGGTGATAAAGAAATTGAATTGGTGGAGCTGCGTAATGCATCTGCTGCTGAAATGGTACGCATTGTCGAAGCACTGAATAAAAGTGCGAATCAGAAAAGCACGCCAGAGTTCCTTGAACCTAAAATTGTGGCCGATGAACGTACTAACGCGATTTTAATTTCTGGTGATCCAAAAGTAAGAGCCCGCTTGAAACGTTTGATTCGTCAACTTGATGTTGAAATGGCGACAAAAGGTAACAACCGAGTTGTGTACCTGAAAAATGCGAAAGCTGAAGACTTGGTGGATGTATTGAAAGGTGTTTCCGATAACCTGCAAGCTGAAAAGCAAGCCGGTCAGAAAACATCAGGTGCATCGCGTGGTGAGGTCGTCATTGCTGCTCACGCTGCAACTAACTCGTTAGTTTTAACAGCGCCACCAGATATTATGATGGCATTACAAGACGTCATTTCTCAACTCGATATTCGTCGTGCTCAGGTTCTTATTGAAGCGTTAATTGTCGAAATGTCTGAAGGTGATGGTATTAACCTAGGTGTTCAGTGGGGTTCATTAGAAACGGGTGCTGTAATTCAGTACGGTAACTCAGGAGCCCCGATTGGTCAGGTGATGGTTGGTCTAGAAGAAGCAAAAGATCAAACCCGAACTGAATACTATACCAACTCTAATGGCGAACGAACGCCATATGATGTTACTGAATCAGGTGACTACTCTACGCTAGCGTCAGCACTTAGCGGAGTAAATGGTGCGGCAATGAGTATTGTCATGGGTGACTGGACAGCGCTAATTAGTGCTGTTGCTTCTGACTCCAACTCAAACATTCTATCTTCTCCGAGTATTACCGTAATGGATAATGGCGAAGCATCATTTATTGTGGGTGAAGAGGTTCCGGTTATTACGGGCTCTACGGCTGGCTCAAACAACGACAACCCATTCCAAACGGTTGACCGTAAAGAAGTCGGTATCAAACTCAAAGTAGTGCCACAAATTAACGAAGGTGACTCTGTACAGTTAAACATTGAACAAGAAGTTTCCAACGTATTAGGCGCAAACGGTGCGGTTGACGTTCGCTTTGCTAAACGACAGTTAAACACCTCTGTCATGATCCAAGATGGTCAGATGTTGGTTCTTGGTGGTTTGGTCGATGAACGCGCACTTGAAAGTGAGTCTAAAGTGCCGCTATTGGGTGACATTCCGGTACTTGGCCATCTGTTCAAGTCAACTAGCACGCAAACAGAAAAACGTAACTTGATGGTGTTCATCAAGCCGACGATTATTCGCGATGGTGTGACGGCCGACGGTATTACGCAGCGTAAATACAACTTTATTCGCGCAGAACAGCTTTACAAAGCGGATCAAGGTTTGAAGTTGATGGCTGACGAGAAGATCCCGGTTATGCCAGCCTTTGGCCAGGAGCGTCAGCACCCAACAGAGATCCAAGCGTTTATTGATCAAATGGAAAACAACTAATGGTTGATATGTTAGACACAGCGCCAAGTATGCGTCGTCTGCCATTCAGTTTTGCCAACCGCTTTAAACTGGTGCTGGAGACAGAGCATCCTGAGCGTCCACCTATTCTTTACTATGTCGAGCCGCTTAACCCTGCGGCTCTGGTTGAAGTCCGTCGTGTATTAAAGAAAAGCTTCGTACCGCAACCTATCGATAAAGAAGCCTTTGATAAAAAGCTGACTGAAGCATATCAACGCGACTCGTCTGAAGCGCGTCAGTTGATGGAAGATATTGGTGCTGATAGCGATGATTTCTTCTCTTTGGCTGAAGAACTGCCGCATGATGAAGACTTATTAGAATCGGAAGACGATGCGCCAATCATCAAATTGATCAACGCCATGTTGGGCGAAGCGATCAAAGAAGGTGCGTCGGATATTCATATTGAGACGTTCGAGAAAACCCTTTCGATTCGTTTCCGTGTCGATGGCGTATTGCGTGAAGTTCTGACCCCAAGTCGTAAGCTAGCGCCTTTGCTGGTTTCTCGTGTGAAGGTTATGGCTAAACTAGATATCGCAGAAAAGCGTGTGCCTCAAGATGGCCGTATTTCGTTGCGTATCGGTGGTCGTGCGGTGGACGTGCGTGTATCGACGATGCCGTCCTCTCATGGGGAGCGCGTGGTAATGCGTCTGTTGGATAAAAACGCGACTCGTCTTGATTTACATAGTTTGGGCATGACCCCTTCAGTGCATGACAACTTCCGTCACTTGATTGGCCGCCCTCACGGTATCATCTTGGTGACGGGCCCGACAGGTTCTGGTAAATCCACCACCTTGTACGCTGGCTTGCAAGAGATCAATAGCAACGAACGCAACATTCTAACGGTTGAAGACCCGATCGAATTTGATATTGATGGCATCGGTCAAACTCAGGTGAACCCAAAGGTCGACATGACGTTTGCGCGCGGCTTGCGTGCCATTCTGCGTCAGGACCCGGATGTGGTGATGGTCGGTGAGATCCGTGACTTAGAAACCGCACAAATTGCAGTGCAAGCGTCCTTAACGGGTCACTTGGTAATGTCGACTCTCCACACCAACACCGCAGTGGGTGCGATTACGCGTCTACGTGATATGGGTATTGAGCCATTCCTTATTTCTTCTTCGTTATTAGGGGTGCTAGCGCAGCGCTTAGTTCGAACGCTTTGTCCAAGCTGTAAAGAGCCGTATGAAGCCGATGCGGAACAGAAAAAACTGTTTGGTATGGAAGCGCATGAACCGTTAGAACTGCACCGAGCAAAAGGCTGTGAAGCGTGTAACCAAAAAGGCTACCGAGGTCGAACAGGTATCCACGAGCTCATTATGGTTGATGAGCAAGTACAAGAGTTGATTCACCGAGAGTCTGGTGAGCAAGAAATTGAGAGAGCCGTTCGCGCCCATACGCCAAGTATTCGCAGCGATGGTTTAAGCAAAGTGCGTCGTGGCATTACGTCACTTGAAGAAGTGATGCGAGTGACGAAGGAAACCTAATGGCGGCATTTGAGTACAAAGCGCTAGATGCAAAAGGCAAGCATAAAAAAGGCACGATAGAAGGGGACAACGCCCGACAAGTGCGCCAGCGACTCAAAGAGCAAGGGATGATCCCGATTGAAGTGGTTGAGACGAAAGCTAAATCGGCTAAGTCTTCAGGTTCAGTCAGCTTTAAGCGCGGCGTCTCAACATCTGAGCTGGCACTCATCACACGGCAATTGTCTACGCTAGTCCAATCAGGTATGCCTTTGGAAGAGTGTTTGCGTGCGGTCTCTGAGCAGGCTGAAAAGCCGAGGATTCGTTCTATGTTGGCTGCGGTTCGCTCGAAAGTAACAGAGGGTTATCCGCTTGCCGACAGTTTTGCCGATTACCCACATGTGTTTGATGAACTGTACCGCTCCATGGTTGCGGCGGGCGAAAAATCAGGTCACCTCGATACCGTATTAGAGCGTTTGGCAGACTACGTCGAAAACCGCCAAAAGATGCGATCTAAATTGCTTCAAGCCATGATTTATCCTGTAGTTTTGGTGGTATTCGCGGTTGTCATCGTTTCGTTCTTATTGGCGACAGTTGTTCCTAAAATCATTGAACCCATCATTCAGATGGGCCAAGAGTTACCTCAATCGACGCAATTTTTACTGGCAGCCAGTGAGTTTGTGCAAGATTGGGGGCTGATTATTTTCGTTGTGCTGGTGGCGCTTTTCTATGGCCTCAAACTGGCGTTGCAAAAGCCAGACTTTCGCTTAGCTTGGGACAGAAAAATCTTGAGCTTACCGCTAATAGGTAAGATCTCTCGAGGTTTGAATACCGCACGATTCGCACGAACGCTTTCGATCTGTACTTCCAGTGCGATTCCAATTCTAGAGGGTATGCGCGTTGCGGTAGATGTTATGTCTAACCGTTATGTGAAGCAGCAAGTCTTGCTTGCAGCGGATAACGTTCGAGAGGGGGCTAGTCTGCGTAAGGCGTTGGATCAAACTCGCTTGTTTCCACCAATGATGCTACACATGATCGCCAGTGGTGAGCAAAGTGGTGAATTAGAGAGCATGTTGACGCGGGCTGCCGATAACCAAGATCAAAACTTTGAATCAACAGTCAATATTGCTCTGGGTGTGTTTACTCCTGCGCTGATTGCATTAATGGCTGGATTAGTGTTGTTCATTGTGATGGCGACCTTGATGCCAATGCTAGAAATGAATAACTTGATGAGTGGATAATTTCGAATTAAGACGTGTCTACTAACGGCATGGCTTTAATCTAACTTTCGGAGAAAAAAATGAAGTTTAAGCGTAGTAAACAACAGGGTTTTACACTTTTAGAAGTGATGGTTGTTGTGGTTATCCTAGGTATTTTGGCAAGTTTTGTTGTTCCAAACCTATTGGGTAACAAAGAGAAGGCTGACCAACAAAAAGCGATTACGGACATTGTCGCGTTGGAAAATGCCTTAGATATGTACAAGTTGGATAACAGCGTTTACCCAACAACGGACCAAGGTCTAGAAGCATTGGTTAGTAAGCCATCTAACCCAGAGCCACGCAACTACCGTGATGGTGGTTACATCAAACGTCTTCCTAATGACCCTTGGGGCAACCAGTACCAATACTTAAGCCCAGGTGATAACGGTACAATCGATATCTTCACTCTAGGCGCAGATGGCCAAGAGGGTGGAGAAGGTCCAGCTGCAGATATTGGCAACTGGAACATGCAAGACTTCCAATAATTGAGCCTAAGCCAGCACTAATGAAACAAATGCGAAAACATAACGGTTTTACATTGATAGAAATTCTATTGGTGCTGGTTTTGCTATCTCTTACGGCTGTGGCCGTGATCTCGACGTTACCGACTAGCCAAAAAGATCTTTCCAAACAGTATGCTCAAAGCTTTTTTCAGCGTTTACAGCTGCTCAATGAAGAAGCGGTGCTGAGCGGTAAAGATTTTGGCGTTCGAGTGGATGATACCAAATCGACCTACGCTCTACTGAGTTTAACCTCAGAAGGTTGGCAGCCTCTGAAATTAAAGCAGATTCCGAGCAAAACCAAGCTAGAAGAAGATATTACGCTACAACTCGAGCTCGGAGGTGGTGCTTGGGATAATGATGAGCGCTTATTCAAACCAGGTTCTCTTTTTGATGAAGACATGTTCGCAGAAGAAGAGGACGAAAAGAAAATTCAGCCACCGCAAGTGTTTATCTTTTCCAGCGCCGAAGTCACGCCATTTACCCTGTCTTTTTTTCCGCAAAATGGTGATGCCTTTAATGACGGTTGGCGAGTCATTGGCAAAGAAAGTGGACAAATTTTGTTATTAGCTCCGGGCGAAGAAGTGAAAGAGGATGAGAATGCGCAATTTTAAGCAAGCTCGCCCAAATTTGAGTCATCGCCGGACGAGAGGCATGACCTTACTGGAAGTATTGGTCGCACTGGCAATTTTCGCTACCGCTGCCATCAGTGTCATTCGCTCTGTGAGCCAGCATATTAATACAATCAGTTATCTAGAAGAAAAAATGTTTGCAGCCATGGTTGTGGATAATCAGATGGCAAATGTGATGTTGAATACCGGAGAACTCAAAGCGAAAAACGGCACAGAAGAGCTGGCAGGACGCACTTGGTTCTGGAAAGTCACGCCAGTCGCCACGACGCAGCCATTGCTGAAAGCATTTGATGTGAGCGTCTCGGTAGAGAAAAGCGCGAGCCCTGTAGTAACGGTACGAAGCTATGTGGCGCAATAATCATCTCCGCGCAAACACGCGCCAAAGGGTAAAAGGTTTTACACTTATTGAAGTGTTGGTATCGATTGCCATCTTTGCCAGTTTAAGTGTCGCAGCGTACCAAGTGGTATCGCAAGTACAGCGTAGCAATGCGCTATCACAAGAACGAACCCAACGCTTAAACGAAATTCAGCGTGCCATGGTTATGATGGATAACGATTTTCGTCAAATGGCGATGCGTCAAACACGTACTAATGGTGAAGAGCCTGCTAGCCGGCTAATTTTTTGGTCCGATTACCTGTTGGACTCCGATACTAAAGGGCTGATGTTTGCCCGTTTAGGTTGGCACAATCCTCAGCAGCAGTTCCCTCGTGGAGAAGTAACCAAGGTTGGCTATCGCTTAAAAGAAGAAACACTGCAGCGAGTATGGTGGCGCTATCCTGATACGCCGGTTGGGCAACAAGGTACTGTTACTCCATTGCTAACGCAGGTCGAGTCATTTGATATGCGTTTCTATGATGGTAAGCAATGGAAAAAAGAGTGGGCTGAAGAAAAAGCGCTGCCGAAAGCGGTTTCTGTTGTTCTCACTCTCAAAGACTATGGAGAAATTGCCCGCACTTATCTCACTCCTGATGGCACATTGAGTCAGAAAGAGGAAAGTTCAGGAGACAGCAATAATGGTTAACCGTCAGCGCGGTGTTGCTTTGATTATAGTGTTGATGTTGCTGGCGATTATGGCGACGGTTGCCGCCAGCATGTCGGAACGTTTGTTCTTACAGTTTCAGCGAGGCGCTAATCAAATCAATTACCAGCAAGCGTACTGGTACAGCCTTGGCGTCGAGGCGCTAGCAAAAGTGGGTATCGAACAAAGTTATAAAGACACCGACACGATTAATATGAGTCAACCGTGGGCGATAAAAGAGCAAGTCTATCCGTTAGATTATGGTCAAGCGGCGGGACGAATTAGAGACAAGCAAGCGTGCTTTAATCTAAATGTATTGAGTCGTGTGCAACCAACGGGTCAGCAAATTACAAGACCATATTTAGTGAATGTATTGCAGCGCCTATTAGAAGAGTTGGATGTCGAGCCATATCAAGCAGAAATCATTGCAGACTCTACTTGGGAATACATTGATGCTGATGACTCTGTCCGTTCGACTACTGGGGTTGAAGACAGCACATATGAAGCGATGAAACCTTCCTATTTGGCATCAAATGGTTGGATGGCAGATGCTTCCGAGTTACGGGCTGTCTATCAGGTGAGTGGTGAAATTTTCCAAAAATTGGAGCCGTTGGTCTGTGCATTGCCAAGTGATGACTGGCGTTTAAACGTGAATACGATTGATGTTGAGCAAACTCCGATTTTGGTGGCAATGTTCTCACCAAACTTAAGCAGTAGTGATGCGATTCAGCTAATTGAAAAACGCCCATTTGATGGGTGGGATAGCATTGATGAATTTTTAGCAGAGTCAGAAATGGCTGGCTTAAGTGAAGATGTAAAGAAAAACGCCAAAGGCTATTTGGGTGTGGATAGCGCCTTTTTTGAATTGGATGCACAAGTGTTGGTGGATGAATCACGTGTACGTATCCGAAGCCTTTTGCAAAGTACAAATAGAGAAACGGTGACCGTAGTTCGCCGTCGTTTTGGAGGGATCAGTGAGCGAGTTTCTGACCGTTCGGCTGAGTAGCGAACAACAAAGTACCATTCCTTGGGTGGTGTGGTCGACAGATCAACAGGAAGTGATTGCTAGCGGTGAAATCGCCGGGTGGGAACACTTAGATGAGTTGGTCTCATATGCTGGTCAGCGCCAAGTTGTGGCGCTGTTGGCGAGTAATGATGTGGTCCTGACGCAAGTGGATATACCACCTGGTGCAACACGCCAATTCGAGGCGATGTTACCGTACTTAGTGGAAGACGAAGTTGCTCAGGACGTTGATGGCCTGCACTTTAGCGTGTTGGGTAAACAAGCGGATAAAGCGCAGATTTGCGCAGTTGAACGTGCTTGGATTCAGACTGTACTGCAACGTTTCTCAAGCCAAGGTATCGCTATTAAACGCATTTTACCCGATGTGCTTGCGTTACCGGTTCGTGGAGAGCACAGCTGTGCTGCAATGATTGGCGAGCAATGGCTAATTCGTCACTCTGCGACAGAGGGCGCGGTTGTCGACGCTTCTTGGTTAGACCTTTACCTCTCTTCTTATCTACAAAATCATGAAGGTTGGAAGCTCGATTGCTATAGCTCGGTCCCGGAATCTGCGTTACCTGAAATATGGGAGCCGCAACCAGAAGAAATGACGATGGCTTTACTGGCGAAGGGGGTGACAGAAAGCAAAGTCAATTTGCTGACTGGGATCTTCAAGCCGAAATCTTCTTGGGGTAAATACTGGAAGCTCTGGCAAAAAGCCACCATTGCTGCGGGGGTGCTTATCGTCGTCATGGTTGCGCAGCAGTTGCTCGTGGTCCACAAGTACGAAGCACAAGCTCAAGCGTATCGTGAGGAGAGTGAGCGTATTTTCCGCCAGGTGTTCCCAAATAAACGACGCATTCCTACCGTTAGTTACCTCAAACGACAAATGGATGATGAAGAGCGCCGCTTATCTGGTGGAAGTGGTCAGCAGGCAATGTTGTCATGGTTGGCGGCATTACCCGCGACGCTTGGTCAGGTCAGCGACTTGGAGATCACTAGCTTTAAATACGACGGACAACGTGGCGAAGTACGTATTCAGGCTCGTAGTTCAG
The DNA here is from genome assembly GCF_033391095.1 of Vibrio sp. Vb0667. Classification (NCBI taxonomy): domain Bacteria; kingdom Pseudomonadati; phylum Pseudomonadota; class Gammaproteobacteria; order Vibrionales; family Vibrionaceae; genus Vibrio; species Vibrio sp. Vb0667. The sequence continues at coordinate 41,868 of NZ_JAWPOL010000013.1, forward strand.
ACTTCCAACCTTTTGAGCAGGCTCGTGTGAAATTGGCAGAGAAGTTTAATGTTGAGCAAGGTCAGTTGAACCGTAGCGATAACGTTGTGGTTGGCAGCTTTGTTTTGAAGCGTTTGTGAGGTGATGATGAAAAACTTAATTTCTCAAGCTCAGGTTTGGTGGAGTAGCATCTCGCAGCGTGAGCAGCGTTTGGTCATGGGATGTGGCGCTATTGCCGTTATCGGTATTATTTATTGGGGTTTATTACAGCCAATGAGCCAACGTGCGGAGCTAGCTCAGTCACGTATTCAAAGCGAAAAACAGTTGCTAGCTTGGGTACAAGATAAAGCGGATGGCATCACTGCACTGCGAAAAAGCAGCGGTGTGAGCTACTCTAGTCAACCGTTGAATCAGTTGGTTTCTTCTTCAGCTCGTCGTTATAAAGTTGAGTTGATTCGCGTACAACCTCGTAATGAGAGCGTTCAAGTGTGGATCAAACCACTCGCGTTTAATCAACTAGTGGATTGGTTACGTTACTTGAAAGAGCAACAGGGTATTGAAGTCGAATTTTTAGATATCGACCGAACAGAGCAAGCGGGCATGATCGATGTAAACCGCCTTCAGTTTAAGCGAGGTTAAGGTGAAGCGAGCAGTACTTTACGTTGTTATCTTTATCGTCTTTTTTTCAGTCAGTCTTTTAATGGGATTACCAGTCTCTTGGGTGTTACAACAAGCACCAACAGTGAGAGGCCTGGACATTCAAGGAGCCAACGGTTCGGTATGGCAAGGTCAAGCTGCTAGTATTCGTTGGCAGCGCCAGAACCTTGGAGAAGTTAATTGGGATTTCCAATGGTCGAGTCTACTGACAGGTAAAGCTGAGTTTGCTGTGCGCTTTGGTCGTGGTAGTGAAATGGACGTTCGTGGGCGCGGTTTTGTCGGCTATAGCTTAAGTGATGGCCCTTATGCCAAAAACTTAGTTGCCTCAATTCCGGCGGTAAAAGTTGTTGAGCAAGCGCGCCTCCCTGTGCCTGTTGGTGTTGATGGGCAGCTTGAGCTGAATATTCGTCATGCGACTTATGCTGCGCCTTGGTGTAAGAACGGTGAAGGCACTTTAGTATGGAATGCCAGTGGTATTCAAAGCCCCGTTGGCAGCTTAGATCTCGGTCCTGTGATTGCCGATATAAACTGTCAGGATAGTGTATTGACGGCAACTGGTGAGCAGAGCAGCAAACAAGTCTCTGCGGCGTTTTCCGCTGAACTGATGCCTAATCAACGGTACTCAACCAAAGCGTGGTTCAAGCCTGGTGCAGAGTTCCCATCCAGCATGGGGGAGCAACTGAAATGGTTGGGTAAGCCGAATGCTCAAGGTCAATATGAGTTTAACTACCAAGGGCGCTTCTAACCTATCGTGACAAAATCCAATATCTTAAAAGAGCTGCTATTGTGCAGCTCTTTTTGCTTTTGGATCATTGTAAGCTAAAACCTCTATTCGCTGTACATTGGGAATGAATGGAAATTTAAAACCATGATTTTTAATTGATTTGTTTTCTTTCGTTCAGCTTTACAGGCAATTGGAACATAGTAGGCCAAATACTCCAAGTGCTGTACAGAAGGTCAAAAAGAAAAGGCCACGAAGATATTCGTGGCCTTTCTATTGCTAGAATTTTGTGCTCTAAATTTTACCGATAGGGCGCTTAATCTTTGCGTTGTAAAATCTCATTCCAAGGTAAATCCGCATCACCAAGAACAATAAAATTCGGGTTTTCTAGTGTTTCCCGCTCGTTATATGACAGCGGTTCTAATTGCGTGCTGAGAATACGTCCGCCAGCTTCTTCAACAATGCATTGTGTCGCAGCGGTGTCCCACTCACCTGTTGGACCTAGTCGGAGATAGCAATCTACCGCCCCTTCCGCGACGAGGCATGCTTTCAATGCCGCAGAACCGAGCGGTATTAAGTCGTAATTCCAGGCGCTGCTCATACGGTTAGTAATACGATTGATGTCTTGGCGACGACTAATAGCAATTGCGATGCTTTGCTCTGGCTGTTCGTGTTTGTGTGTATGGATTTTGACGCTGTCCGACATGTCGGGAATTTTCCAGGCGCCTTTGCCATTATAAGCGTAGTAAGTCACGCCAGATACAGGACCGTAAACGACGCCCATGGTTGGTCGATTGTTGTCGACCAACGCGATAATAGTGGCAAAGTCACCACTGCGAGCGATGAATTCTTGAGTACCATCAAGAGGGTCGACTAACCAATAACGTTCCCACTGAGCGCGTTGCTCTAAGCTTATGTCTGCGTCTTCTTCTGACAACACGGGAATGTCAGGCGTCAGATCACTCAAGCGTTCAGTGATGAACTTGTGAGCAGCAATATCCGCACTTGTTACGGGAGTTTCGTCACTTTTGGTGTAGGCCTCGTATTGCTTCTTTTCATATATTTCGAGGATCATTTGCCCAGCACTGCGGGCAATCTCGATGACTTGAGGAAGTAGGTGAGATAGATCTTTTGTCATTGGCATAAGTGATAGTCCTTACTCACAGTGTTATTCGGTTCTAATGACCGTTATTGGTTATGCTTGTGAGTGGTGTTTGGTAAGTGTTTCAGTGCCAACATTAGCGCTGTGATGCTTCGTGCTTCACAGAAATCCATGTGAGTTAATAACTCTTCGGCTTGCGCAAGTGGCCAACGCACAATTTCCAGTGGTTCAGGCTCATCGCCTTCTTGCTTCTCTGGATAAAGCGCCTGTCCTAAAAATAGAGTCATTTTGCTCGAAAAGTAAGATGGCGCGAGGATAACTTGTTTCAACGGGGTTAACTGATTACAGCCAAAGCCGATTTCTTCTTTTAACTCACGATCCGCAGCTTGGTGTGGTGTTTCTCCTGGGTCAATCAGCCCTTTTGGGAAACCTAGCTCGTAACGTTCAGTTCCAGCGGCGTATTCACGCACCAGTAATAAATCGCCTTGTTCTGTTACAGGAACCACCATTACAGCATCTCGTCCACTTGGCTTCATACGCTCATAAGTACGATGCTCACCATTGGAAAAACGAAGGTCGAGCGCTTCCACAGCAAACAGTTTGGATTTTGCAACCGTCTGGCATGAGAGTATCTCTGGTGGGGTTCGTTTCGGCATGACGCTGGCTCCTTGGTGTCGTTGGCGTTTACGAGATGCGTAAGATTCTTAATATATGAGAACTCCGCCTGAGTTTCTAGCGGATTTTACGAGTCGAGCTAAGCATCTCAGCATCACCTCAGTATCGATACAAAAATGGGAGACCGAAGCCTCCCATTTTCTGACAGTGTTTACTCTTAGTAGTAAGAGTGATCACCACGGTCATGTTCTGTAGCATCACGAACTGCGGTTAGTTCACCAATGAACTGGTTTAGCAGTTCTTTCTCGATGCCTTCTTTTAGTGTTACGTCAACCATAGAACAGCCATTACAACCGCCACCAAATGCAACAATCGCAACACCGTCTTCAGTGATCTCAACCAAGTTTACGTGACCACCGTGGCCAGCAAGCTGTGGGTTGACTTGAGTTTGGATAACGTACTCAACGCGCTCAACCAGTGGTGCGTCGTCCGCAACTTTACGCATTTTAGCGTTAGGTGCTTTTAGCGTTAGCTGAGAGCCCATTTTATCGGTAACAAAATCGATTTCAGCGTCTTCAAGGAACGGCAGGCTCAGCTCATCCACGTAAGCTGAAAAACCGCTGTAAGAGAGTTCAGTGTCGGTCGATTCTACTGCTTCTGGTGGGCAGTAAGACACGCCACACTCAGCGTTTTGTGTACCTGGGTTCACAACAAAAATACGAATGTTAGTGCCTTCAGGTTGTTGACCTAAAAGGTTAGCGAAATGCGTTTGCGCAGTTTCTGTAATAGTAATATTTGACACGACGAATACCCGAGTAAATTTGTAGGTTACTGCTGCTATTCTACTCTTGTTGACGTATGGATCTAGTCTTTTTGATGCTAAGGCATGGCGAAGCGATCTAGAGAGAACGAGGAGCAGGTGTTCTGCAGATGCAGTAAATATCGATGCTTTCTACGCCAACTTCAAGTAGTAAATGACATAATTGTCGGACGGTACTGCCCGTGGTGACTACATCATCGACGATGGCAACATGGGAAGAGTGAGGGCGCTTATTGAGAATAAACGCGCCTTTTAAGTTTTGTTCACGGCTTGTTTTGGTATTACCACGCTGTGATTGGGCGAGCCTTACTCGACGAAAGACCTTCGCATCAAAATTAGTCTGCAATTGCTTGGCGAGGTGTCGGGCTAAAACGTCACTTTGATTAAAACCCCGGCGCAGGTAACGCTGCCAGTGCAATGGCACACTGGTAATGATTGGAGCTGGCGTGGTGATGCGCTGTGCCAGTTGCTCGGTTAATGCTTTTACATGCCAAGACTCTCCGTGATCTTTAAAGCGTTGTACTTCCCGTGAAAGGGGAAAGTCGTAATCGCCTAACGTGTATAGCCTTTGCCATGGCGGTGGCTTTGAAAGACATTCACCACAAATACTATCCGTACTCATTTCTTCTTTCTGTAATGATAAACCGCAGCGTTGACATCGTTTTACCGGAGTTAGGTATTTTAAACAGTGCTCGCACCAGCGCAGAGTATTTGTGTGGCTTGGTGTTTGAATAGGGAACCGACACAGGCCGCATTGACTGCTCAATACGTGATGCATGATGTTTTGCCAGTGATGAGATAACATAGCGTTTATTCATGGTGATATTTTACTCAGCCTAACGCTTGGCTGAAGCCGTAGGGAATAAAATAAGTGGGAGAGATTGAGAGCATGAGCACGAAATTACACTGGCAGTCATTTGGTCAAGGACCAGATTTGGTGTTGCTTCATGGATGGGGCATGAATGGTGCGGTATGGCAGCAGACAGTCGAGTCTCTTCAACCTTATTTCCGAGTTCATGTGGTTGACCTTCCGGGGTACGGGCATAGCGCCGAATCTCATGCCGAAGATTTAGACCATATTGCTAACTTGGTGGTGCAAGGTGCGCCAGAGAAAGCGATTTGGCTTGGTTGGTCCCTCGGAGGTTTAGTGGCGACGCATGTGGCATTAAATATGCCCGAGCGCGTGGCTAAGTTGATTACGGTTGCCAGCTCACCAAAATTTGCCGCAGAAAAACCGTGGCGCGGCATTCAACCGAATGTACTGAGTGCGTTCACCTCTCAGTTGCTAGAAGATTTCTCACTGACCATTGAGCGCTTTATGGCGTTGCAAGCGATGGGCAGCCCATCAGCGCGTAAAGACGTTAAACAGCTCAAGCAAGCGATACTATCGCGCCCTCAGCCAAACCCTGAATCGCTGTTGGTTGGGCTAAACATCCTTGCTGATGTGGATCTGCGCGATGCGTTGACGTCTCTTTCTGTTCCAATGTTGCGTCTTTATGGCCGTTTAGATGGGTTGGTGCCAATTAAAGTAGCTAACGATTTAAGTGAACAGTTGCCTCATACCCAGCAGTTTGTTTTTAATCAGTCCTCTCATGCGCCTTTTATCACCGAACATGACGAATTTTGTGTTCAAATCCGAGAGTTTGCTCACGATTGAGCAAGTGCGAGCGGAAACACCTCAAGTTGTTTAAAAAGTGGTCGATATAAAGGCTGGTGAGGTTTTATTAGCCAATAAAGCTAAGCCATATTGACGAGTTGGGCGACTCTGAGGAGGGTTCGCAATGATTGTGTCACCGACCAACGTAAGTGTGCCACTGATCGCCCCATCCGTGAATGTGCAGACGGAACAAGCAGCTCGCGACAATAAAGTCCGAGAGCCTGTAACGCCAACGGTCGCATTGGCCAAAACCAATGCAGAGCGAAAAGTAAAAGGTGATGACAAGCGCCGACGTCAGTCTTCTTGGGATCCTTCAGAGCATCCTGATTATGATATGGAAACGGAAGTCGACACGCGTTATCAAGAAGAGCCGGAAGATACACTAGAACGGCTTTTTAGTTTGCTTGCGCTCAAATCGTATAGTGAAGACCAGGGGAAAGGCTACGCGATCCGCTTTCGCTTACCAAAGCGCATTTTGGATGCTGCGATCAATGAAGGATTAATGGAAAAGCGCAGGAAGGTGATCAAGTTTCATTATGGTCATGCAGTCGCTCCCCATACCCCGTCAGAAGTGATAGCAGTATTATGACGACTCAATATCCTACTCAAACAAAAACGCTCCAAGCAGGTTGACTGATTGGAGCGTTTTCTTTTTAGTTATGAAAGCTCGTTAGCGGTGAAGCCTAGGTAAGGTTACTTTTTCGCTTTAGCAAACGCAGCAGCAAACGCACCGCCCATCGCGCTGTTCGATGACGAATCATCACGGCGAGGCTGACGACGCTGCGGTTGGTCATTACGACGCGGCGCTGCTGATGAGCGTTGGCTACGGTTGTCTTGACCCGGTTCGTCGTTCATACGCATCGATAGACCAATACGCTTACGCTGCACGTCAACTTCCATCACTTTCACTTTGACGATGTCGCCCGCTTTCACCACTTCACGTGGGTCAGACACATAACGATCTGTCAGTGCAGAAATATGCACAAGACCATCTTGGTGAACGCCGATATCAACGAAGGCACCGAAGTTGGCTACGTTAGACACCACGCCTTCTAGAATCATGCCCGGTTCCAAGTCAGATACCGAGTTTACACCTTCTGCAAACGTCGCCGTTTTGAATTCTGGACGTGGGTCACGACCCGGCTTATCCAGCTCTTTGATGATGTCTGTAATGGTTGGAACGCCGAAGTTATCGTCGGTGTAATCGACCGCATGCAGACCTTTAAGGAAGCTTGAATCACCAATCAGTGCTTTGATATCTTTGTTGTTCTTCTCAGAAATCGCTTTGACCACTGGGTACGCTTCTGGGTGAACCGCAGACGCATCAAGTGGGTTCTTACCATCCATAATACGCAGGAAGCCCGCACACTGCTCGAACGCCTTAGGACCTAAACGAGGTACTTTCTTCAAGGTTGTACGTGCTTCGAAGCGGCCGTTCTCATCGCGGAAGTCGACAATGTTCTGCGCGATGGTGCTTGATAAGCCTGCTACGCGCGTCAGTAGCGCCGCAGAAGCAGTGTTCACATCAACACCAACCGCGTTTACACAGTCTTCCACAATCGCATCTAGGCGTTTTGCCAACATAGATTGGCTTACATCGTGCTGGTATTGACCCACACCAATAGATTTCGGATCAATTTTCACGAGTTCAGCCAATGGATCTTGCAAACGACGAGCAATCGACACTGCACCACGCAGAGACACGTCCATATTCGGGAACTCTTTTGCTGCAAGCTCAGACGCTGAGTAAACCGATGCACCCGCTTCACTTACGATGATCTTCTGAACTTTCAGGTTGCCACGTTTGATGACGTCTGCGACAAAGCTGTCGGTTTCACGTGAAGCCGTACCGTTACCAATCGCAATCAAATCCACGTTGTACTTACGCACCAACTGATCAACGATTTGTGCTGACTTGTCGTATTGTTTTTGTGGTGGGTGAGGGTAGATGGTTTCGGTTGCAAGCACTTTACCTGTTGAGTCGACAACCGCGATTTTTGAACCTGTACGCAGACCCGGATCTAGACCAAGTGTTGCACGAGGGCCAGCCGGTGCTGCCATCAACAAGTCTTTTAGGTTAGTGGCGAATACTTCAATCGCTTCGATTTCAGCGCGCTCTTTCATTGCGCCCATTAGCTCGGTTTCCATGTGCATCGATACTTTGATGCGCCATGCCCA
>NZ_JAWPOL010000013.1:49696-106350 GCF_033391095.1 Vibrio sp. Vb0667
AGGGTGACAGCGGCGTTGACTTGCTCTGGGCGAACATTCAGTTCTTGAGCAATCATGCGACAGATAGCTTGGCTCATCCGTGTTTTCTCTTTTAATTCGGTTTTGGTTGTATAGAACATTGGGGTCGTTCGAAGAATTTGCAATGTTTTAAATTAACGAGGCAAAAATTTACCGGGCGCTGGTGGACATCAGTCAGATTTATGTCAAAACTGTAATTAAATTGAGAACTTATATCCGCAGTTATCGACTAACCTAATTCCACGGTTGTTGATATCACTAAATGTACCTCGGCTTATACGGATAATCATGATGAAAAAAATGTCTTTGGCGTTAGCGCTTACGAGTGCCTTACTTGCCGCCCCGCTTAGTTGGGCGCAATCTATCTCAGGAACCACACAAGCTCCCGTTTATCAGCTCGATAACAAATTGGTACTAGGGCGTGTGGAGAGCGTCTACTACAGTGACATTCCGGAACTAAAAGCGGTGCCATTTATTGGCAAGATTGATACTGGTGCAGATACGACATCGATGCATGCGGAGAATATCCATGTCAGTAGCTCACACCCAGATTACCAAGATTTGAAAGATAACGAGTTACTTTGGGCAATTGTCGATGACTTAGGTGGGACGAAGGCAAAGTGGGACGCCGAAAGCTTTAAGCAATATCAAGTAAAGGTTAGCTTTACGGTTCCTCACCCTTATACAGGGAAGGAAATACAGATTACCGATGATCTGGAAAGAGTGAGCGCGATTCGCAGTCGAACAAGCAAAAAGCCCATCCTACGCCCGACAATAAAAATGCCGATGACAATCGCTGGTCACACCGTTGATACGGAAGTGAACCTGACCAAGCGTACGCAATTCTCTTCTCCTATCTTGATTGGTAAAACTTATCTCGATGATAACGCATGGGTCTTCGCTGGTTATGATTATCTTCAAGAACAGCCAAGCGCAAAAATGATTGGCAAAAAAGAGACGGTTGAAGTCGAAGGTGTGCCATATAAGATCAGCATCTCAACTTCTAGCCGTTATACCAACGTCCATGCACTGGACATCAAGGTAGACAAAAAGCATAACGAAGTATCTTTTATGTTAGAGGGCGAGAATGGCAAGCGTCATCCAATGACATTACCCTTGGTACGAATGCTGAAAACGACCAAAAGCGAGCGCCCTTTAGTCTATTTACCCGTCAAAGTCGGCGAAAATGAAACTCAACGTTGGTTGGTGTATCTGCGTGATCGCAGTAAGTTCAGTTCGCAAATTCGCTTAGGTCGGGACGTTGCGAGTCAGCACTTTGTTATTGATACGGACAAAGAAAATCTATTGGGTGGCGTAGAAAAAACGTTCAAAAGCGCACTCAAATCAAAACCTCTTGTCGTTTCACCAGAAGAACAGGTCACCATTGATGGTTATACCGTCCCTGCTTACCCCACTTTTACTGTGAAAACGCCATTACTGCGTGTAAATGGGTTTGAAGTAACAGAAAAAGGTAAGGATGAGTCCGTCACGTTTTATTTAATGAACGATGAGGGGAAAGAAGAAAAAATCACCAAACCAGTGTTGAAAAAGCTCAAGGTTGGCAGCGCGGTTCGCCCTGTTGTCGAAGGAGACTTTCTTCTCGGTAGAAAAGACACATCAATGAAGTTTGCGCTCGATGTGCTTGATGAGGGTGACACTCAACCCTTTTTCGTGTTTGGTCATGACATAGCCAAGGGTGGTGTGTTGCTGAACACTCGCGCAGACCATCTACTAGATGCAAGGCCACTTTTCAAAGCTGGCCATATCGAAGTGGCTGAAGTTGAGGGGATGTCTTTCCCTGTGAAGTTAGACACGGGTGCAGATGTAAGCTCAATCAATGCTAAGAACATCAAGCAGTTTAAGAAAGACGGCAAAGACATGGTGAGCTTTACCTATGAGAACGATCTTGGCATGAAACAGGCGTTTACCAAGCCTGTTGTTGATGTCATGCGTATTAAAGCTAAGAAAGGCGAGAAAGCGAACGTACGCCCTGTGGTTGAAATGCATGTTAAGCTTGGCGAATTAGAGAAGAAGATCCGAGTCAACTTACAGGACCGAGGTCGCTTCCATTACAGCATGATTTTAGGTAAAAACTTCCTAAAACATGGCGCGGTTGTTTCGAGTGATACGAATTACATCGTGACGCAAAAACCGGATTACGAAAAGTAACACTCTGGCCGCCTTATCACCTTGATACCCAAAGCCTGAACAACATTGGATCTTTGGGTATATCATCTCCTTAATGCTGCCAAAGAGCAGCATTTTTTAGTTGAGATAGGAGTTAATTTGAAAACTAAGCTGATTACACGAGAAGGTTACAACAAACTCAAACAAGAGCATGATTACCTTTGGAATGAAAAGCGCCCGGAAATCACCAAGATCGTCACTTGGGCGGCGAGCCTGGGCGATCGCTCAGAAAATGCGGATTACACCTTCAATAAACGTTTACTCCGTCAGATCGACCGTCGTGTCCGCTTCCTTCGTAAATTCCTGCCAGAAGTCACGATCGTTGACTATTCTCCGCAACAAGAAGGCAAAGTCTTTTTTGGTGCATGGGTGGAAATAGAAAATGAGGCAGGAGAAGTGAAAAAGTTTCGTATTGTCGGGCCTGAAGAGATTTATGGCGATGCGAAAGACTACATCTCTATCGATTCACCTATGGCGCGAGCGATGTTGAAAAAACAAGTGGATGAAGAGTTCACGGTACGCACCCCAGAAGGTGAAAAAGAGTGGTTCATCAACTCAATTGAATATATTCAACCGGCCTCGGAAGACTGAGGCTTTATCACCGATTCAAGTCTCATGAAGTTCACTAGGAGTGACTTGGGTCTCAACGTCAGAATATTTGGTATAAAGGCATGGTGCCTTTCTCGGAGAAGTAAAATGAACAAAGCAGTCATGTGTAGTGCTGCACTAACAATAGGTTTCTCACTTTCAGTTTTTGCTCAAGATGAAGTGAAAGGCTGTGACGCTAAAGAGTTAGCGGTAGAGCAGCAGCTCGAGTATGCAAAAGCGCAAGGTAATGAGCATCGCATTAAAGGCTTGGAGCAAGCACTTTCCGCTATCCAGAATGAATGCTCGGAAGGTGAGCTGCGCCAAGAGCTGCAAGCAGAAGTGGAAGAAAAGACTAAAGAAGTTGAGGAGCGAGAGGAAGAATTAGTCGAAGCTCAGCATTCAGGGAAAGCAGACAAAATTGAGAAAAAACGTCACAAGCTGGCTGAGGCACAGCAAGAGCTGCTTGAGGCCAAACGTGAACTGGAATGGAATTATGGTCAATAGTAGGTGCTGAAAATATCTGCTAGAGAGAGAATAAAGCGCTTAAGATAAAAAGAGTAACAATTTGCTTGAGCACGTTAGGAAAAACAGTGATACATTTTCGACAATAGACGCTTCTGAAAGGATGTTTCAATGCAAGAAAATCATAAAATTTTAGTGGTTGATGACGATGCTCGTTTACGTGCTCTATTGGAGCGTTACCTTTCTGAGCAAGGTTTTCAGGTACGAAGTGTCGCCAATGGCGAACAGATGGATCGCCTACTAACGCGCGAAAACTTTCACTTAATGGTGCTAGACCTAATGTTGCCAGGTGAAGACGGTTTGTCAATTTGTCGTCGTCTACGCCACGCGAACAATATGTTGCCAATCTTAATGCTCACCGCGAAAGGTGATGAAGTGGACCGCATCGTAGGTCTTGAGGTAGGGGCGGATGATTATTTGCCAAAACCGTTTAACCCACGCGAATTATTGGCTCGCATCAAGGCCGTATTACGCCGCCAAACCGTAGAGTTGCCGGGTGCACCAAGCACGGAAGAAAAAGTGGTGGAGTTCGGGGAGTTCCGACTCAATCTAGGCACTCGCGAGATGTTCCGCGGTGACGAGGCAATGCCACTCACCTCTGGAGAGTTTGCTGTTCTAAAGGCGCTCGTGATGAATGCACGTGAGCCAATGTCACGAGACAAATTGATGAACATGGCGCGTGGCCGTGAATATTCTGCAATGGAACGTTCTATTGACGTACAAATCTCACGTTTACGTCGCATGTTAGAAGACGATCCGAGCAAGCCGCGCTACATTCAAACCGTATGGGGCCTAGGTTATGTTTTCGTCCCAGACGGCAAAGAGGTGTAATCTCTTCACTCCATAGCCAGCACTTGGCTATAGCAACTTCAGCCTTCATTACCTTCCCTTTGAAGGCTGAAATTTCGCGATTAGGACCACTAGGAACGTTCCATGCGCATCCGAAGTTCACTGACACAATCTATTCTGCTGTTCATCTCTTTGCTTCTCGCGAGCCAAGTTTTCTCTTACTACGCCGTTTTTAACTACGCGTTGATGCCGAGTTTGCAGCAGTTCAATAAAATTCTCGCCCATGAGCTCAATTTGGTGCTTGATGATGAAGGACCTTTAAAGTCTGATGCACCGTTAAGGCGTCAATTGTTAGAAAGATTAGGGGTGACGGTTCATAGTCTCGATAGCGATAAGGCGATTGAATTTCATCACGCAATGTCGATTGATTTGATGTCTGAAGAAATGAGCCAAGAGCTGGGTTCGCCCACAGAAGTGCGCTTATTGCTTGGCGATGAAAGTTACATTTTGTGGATGCACATCGAAAAGTTGCCGAACTCCATCATTCGTATTCCGTTATCTGAGCTGCAAGAAGAAGATTTTGCCCCGCTGTTTCGTAACAGCTTGATTATGGCGCTGCTGATCATTGCAGGTGGTTGGTTGTTTATTCGTTTGCAAAACCGTCCACTTTTGGCTTTAGAGAGAGCCGCGAAAGACGTCGGTCGAGGTGAGATCCCGCCCCCCTTAGCAGAGAAAGGCGCATCGGAGATTCGCTCTGTAACTCGAGCCTTTAATCAAATGTCGAAAGGTATTCAAGAGCTAGAAGAAGACCGAGCCTTATTAATGGCAGGGATTAGCCATGACTTACGAACACCTCTGACGCGTATTCGCCTAGCGACAGAAATGATGTCTCCTGAGGACAGCTATCTTGCGGAGGGGATCATTAGCGATACGGAAGAATGTAATGAGATCATCAGTCAGTTTATGGATTACCTCAAACCGGTGAACCAAGAATCGTTTGAAGCGGTTGATATCAGTACGATTGCCAGTGACGTCGCCAGTTCTGAAGGTGGTTATGAGGTTGAAATTGAAACAGATCTTAATCTTAACTTGCCGCCAGCCAAAGGAAGCGCGATTGCGATTAAGCGGGCGATCAGTAACTTAGTTGTGAATGCGCTACGCTATGGCAATGGCTGGGTCAAAATCAGCACTGGTGTGACAGCAGATAAGCAGCTAGTGTGGATTTCAGTAGAGGACAACGGACCGGGTATCGAGCATTCTCAAATCGCGAGGTTATTTGAACCCTTTACGCGTGGTGACACCGCTCGCGGTAGTGAAGGCACTGGGCTAGGGTTGGCGATTGTGAAGCGTATAATCAGCCAACATTCAGGCTCTGTGGTGATGCGTAATCGCAGTGAAGGCGGTTTAATCGCTCAAATCAGCTTTCCTACCAAGTAAGTCGATGGCCCGCACCCTTTAAAACAAAAAGCCCAACCTAATTAGGTTGGGCTTTTCTTATTCTCAATAATCTTAAGACTCTTTCACTTCCTGAGGAAGTTCATCTTCGTCTTCCAGTTTCTCTGGCAGAAGTAGATTTAAAATGATCGCTGTGATGCCACCTGCTGCAACACCAGTTGAGAAAATACTCTTAATAAATTCTGGCATAAATTGCAGGATCTCTGGTTTTTGTGCGATACCAAGTCCCATTGAGAAGGATAAGGCCATGATCAGAATTGCGCGGCGATCGAGCTCAACACGAGAGATAATACGCACACCAGCGGCAGCAATCGTACCAAACATGACAATCGTTGCGCCGCCAAGTACTGGCTCAGGAATCAGCTGAACAAAGCTAGCGACGCCAGGAAACAAGCCAAGAATCACTAACATGCCAGAAATAAAGTAACCCACGTAGCGGCTCGCGACTCCTGTTAGCATGATGATGCCGTTATTCTGGCTAAACGTTGAGTTCGGGAAGCTGTTGAAAACGGCTGCGATTGCGGAGTTTAAGCCGTCTGCTAACACACCGCCCTTAATGCGTTTCATGTACACTGGGCCTTTTACTGGCTCACCAGACACTTCAGATGTTGCGGTAATATCACCGATGGCCTCTAGTGCGGTAATAAAGAAAATCAGTACCAGCGGAATGAACAGAGACCAGTCAAACGATAAGCCATATTGCATTGGTACGGGCAGTGCTACGATCTCGGTTGCGCCTAGCTGAGAAGTATCTACCATCCCCATAAAATACGCCATGATGTAGCCCACTAGCATCGCAATCACGATTGAAGCCACACGGATGTATGGGTTTTTCGAGCGGTTTAAAATCACAATTAATCCAAGTACCGTTCCAGCCAGAGCAAGTTTGTCTAAGCTGCCGAAGGTTCCTTCATTTAATGCTGCGTAGCCACCGCCCATTGATACTAAGCCGACTTGAATCAGTGTGAGACCGATAAGAGTGACGACGATGCCTGAAACGAGCGGAGTGATGATTCGGCGGGCATGCTCCAATACGCGAGATAGGAAAATTTCTGCAAATGATGCGACTAAAATCGTACCAAAAATGGCAGCCATCATGGTGCTGATGTCTGCTCCACCGGCTTTCAGCGATAGGCCTGCACCAATAATAGGACCTAAAAAGTTAAAGCTGGTGCCTTGAACAGAGAGCAAACCAGAGCCAATTGGGCCAACGGTGCGAATTTGAATAAACGAAGACACGCCTGACGCAAATAAAGACATGCTGATGATGGTGTTCGTTTGGTCTGCAGGTACACCCAAAGACTGACAGATGATCAGTGACGGAGTGATAACCGCGACGAACATCGCCAATAAGTGCTGAAGTGCGGCAAAAATGGTTTGAGGCAAAGGTGGTCGATCGTTGAGTTGATAGACCAGTTCCGAAGATCGGTTTGAAGTTGTCATTGTTTGTCTCGCTAGTCGCAATATTTCCCTAGTTCTCGCTGAATGGGAGAGCAGGGTGGAGTTGACGTCGTTACCTGTGATTGCTGTTAATCAGAGTCAACTCAGGTTGGTGGAGTGTGATCTAACACACTTAAAAATTTGTGCGCGATTATAGAGAGATTTACTCAAAAAGCAAACGTTTGCTTTGTTTTTGGCGTATTAAAAAACGAGCCATTTGGCTCGCTTTCAATCATTACGCTTTGGAGTAAATATCCCGCTCACCCAACCAGCGATCGATAATCGCTGTTGCGTTAGTCGGGTAATTGTCATGAATATGACGCGCAATACGCTGAACTTCGGGAATCAGGCGTTGATCTCGAACTAAGTCTGCGATTTTGAAATCAGCAAGACCTGTCTGCTTTGTACCCAATAGTTCTCCAGGGCCACGAATTTCTAGGTCTTTCTGCGCAATGACGAAGCCATCGTTACTTTCACGTAGTACTCCGAGACGTTTTTGCGCGGTTTTTGACAGCGGAGAGTGGTACAGCAGCACACAATGGCTAGCAACGGAACCTCGGCCCACGCGACCTCTTAACTGGTGTAATTGTGCCAAACCAAGACGTTCAGGGTTTTCTATGATCATCAAGCTAGAGTTTGGCACATCCACACCAACTTCAATCACTGTCGTTGCGACCAGCAAATGCAGTTTATTGTCTTTGAAATCTTGCATCACCGCTTGTTTCTCTGCCGGCTTCATTCGTCCGTGCACTAGACCAATTTTTACGTCCGGCAGTTTACGTTGAAGCTCTTCTGCGGTATCTGCCGCGGCTTGCGCTTCTAATACTTCCGACTCATCAATCAGGGTACACACCCAATATGCCTGCTTGCCTTCGTTTAAGCAGGCATTTCGGACACGCTCGACGATGTCGTCACGTTTTGTATCTGGAATGGCAACGGTTTGAATCGGCGTTCGACCCGGTGGTAGCTCGTCAATCACCGACGTTTCTAAGTCAGCATAAGCAGTCATGGCTAACGTTCGCGGAATCGGCGTTGCTGTCATGATGAGCTGATGTGGATAGGCGCCTTGTTTTGCGCCTTTTTCACGCAATTCTAATCGCTGATGGACACCGAAGCGGTGCTGTTCATCAATGATGACCAAAGCAAGGTGATGAAATTCAACGTGCTCTTGGAATAGCGCGTGAGTACCCACTACCATTTGCGCTTCACCACTGGCAATACGAGCCAGCTCGGCTTCCTTTGCCTTACCTTTGAGTTTGCCCGCTAACCAACCGACTTGAATGCCCATGGTTTCAAACCAGTTTGCGAAGTTGATAGCGTGTTGCTCGGCCAATAGTTCGGTTGGCGCCATGAGTGCCACCTGATGGCCATGCTCAATGGCTCTAACAGCGGCCAAGGCGGCAACCAATGTTTTCCCCGAACCAACATCGCCTTGCACTAATCGCATCATTGGGTGCGGTTTTTCTAGATCGGCTTCAATCTCTTGTACGACTCGGGTTTGAGCGTTTGTAGGAGAGAAAGGCAGTTGGGCTAAAAGCTGCGTTTTTAGTTTATTACAAGGACCGAGAGGTAGCGCTGAATCCTTCTGACCTTTGCTACGCACCGCCAGCATCGATAAGTTTTGTGCGAGCAATTCTTCCATGATCAAGCGGATTTGGGCAGGATGTTTGCCTTCGTCAAACTCATCTAAATTAATGGTTGGTGGTGGGCGATGAATGGTGTGCAGTGCTTGCGACATCGTGATTTGATGGTCATACAACCCCGCTGGAAGTAATTCCTGCACTGCGGTTTTATCAAGCAGGGCTAAAGCTTGTTCGGTAAGGTTGCGCAATGTGATTTGACGCAATCCATCGGTGGTGGGATAAACAGGGGTTAAGCTCTGTTCTACATCGGGCTTTTGCTCGCTGACGTAAAACTTGTAGTCAGGATGAACAATTTCCAAACCCATGCCACCGCGCTTAATTTCACCGTAAGCATGTACTAACTTACCTTGCGTGAAATTGTTCTTCATGGCTGCGGTAAAGTTGAAAAAGCGCAGCGTGATAGTGCCATTACCGTCGCTGATTTTTACCGTTAGCATTTTGCGCTTACCGAAGATGGTGTCGACTGCCATGACCTTACCTTGCACTGCCGCCCAAAGGCCAGCATGCAGTTTGGCAATAGGGTAAATACGAGTACGATCTTCGTAGCGTAACGGAAGGTGAAACAGCAAATCTTGAACGCTATGTAAGCCAACTTTGGCGAGTTTTTCTGCGACTTTCGCGCCAACTCCAGAAAGGGAGGTTAATGGGACGGCAGATAACATTTGGGCGGACATAGAGGGCTCAAGAAAATGGTTAACATAGCAGTATGTTAACCATGGAGCTGTGTTTTTGTACAGGAAAAAATAGTCATGCTTTAGTTAGTGTCATGATTTGACTGATAACCTATCATTCCGAGGAGCTTTAGCGACATCAGGATTCTATTTTCAACAAGTATGTCGCTGAAGTTAACACTATCAGCATCTGTATATTTGAGAATTAGATCCTGAACCACGCTCCTTCGCCGCCGTTCAGGATGACGAAAGTCTGTTACTTGCTTTGCATCTCTTGCCACCACGCGTCATCGGCGATGATTTGACCTTCTTCATCGAGTGGTGGGTAAACGAGCCCTTTTCGTTTCGCGACTTTTGCCAGCACTGGGTGACCACGTTCAAAGAGAATACGGTTGATTGTCTCTTTAGGCAGAGCGCTTTCTTCTCGGTCGTACATGCCTGCGGCTTCACGTTGACGTTGCGCTTCATACAAAATTACGGCACTGGCAACCGATACGTTTAGTGACTGCACCATGCCCACCATCGGGATAATAATGTCTTGATCGGCAAGCTGTTTGGCTTGCTCCGAAGCGCCAACTTTTTCACTGCCTAAAATGATTGCCGTTGGTCTGGTGTAGTCGATCTCGCGAAAATCGACGGCGGTGTCCGAAAGATTGGTCACCAAAACCTGCATACCTTGCGCTTTGAGTTCGGTAATCGCAGTTTCAATCGAATCGTGAGTATCCACTTCAACCCAGTTACGCGCGCCAGCTGAGGTATGGCTCAGCGTACGCATTTTGTCTGGCCAAATTGCGTGAACTTTGTGTAAGCCTGTCGCGTCAGCGGTGCGGATCACAGCAGAGACGTTGTTTGGCTTATGTACTTCTTCGAGACAAAGTGTCAGATCAGTTTGGCGAGTTTTTAGGACTTGGTGAATACGGTTGTAACGTTCTAGGTTCATATTTATTGAGGTATAAAAAATCGCCACCTAACAGAGTAGGTGGCGATAGAGGTTAGTTCTTTCTGCGTCTGACTCGGGTTGCTTGAGGCATTGCCTTAATCTTACGCATGATACCAGCAAGGTGGACACGATCTTTCGTCGTCAACAGCACAGTCACAGTGTATAGACGACCATCACGTTCTTCCGTTGAAAGGCCATGAATGTTTGATCCTGTTTTCGAGATCACGTTGGTCAGTTCTGCAAGAGCACCTTGGTTGTTAAGCATGTCGACTTTAAGTTCAGCAATGAACTCTTTATCGTAGTCTTCAGACCAAGCGACAGCCATATAACGGTCTGGCTCTTTCTGATAACCACGAACGTTCGGACATGTTTCTCGGTGAACAACCAAACCACGACCAGGCGATACGTGAGCAATAATGTGATCATCTGGGATAGGATGACAACAATTTGCAAACGTCAGCAATAAGCCTTCTGCGCCACGAATCGGAAGCTTCTTCTTCGAGTCCGTTGGGATTGAACTTGTTGTCGTGAGCTCTTCGGTGTCACCAAGGAGACGACGTGCAATCACAATGCTCATCAACTCACCCAATCCAATAGCAGCCAATAAATCATCGATGCTTTCTAGGCGAAGATCATTCAAGACTTCTTGGATATTTTCTGGATAAATTGAATCAATCGAGTGACGGCCAAGTGCGTGATTAAGTAGGCGACGACCTAAAGTAATCGACTCTTCACGACGCATCGTTTTCAGTACTTGTCGAATCTTAGTGCGGGCACGAGAAGTCACGACATAGTTTAGCCATGCCGCATTCGGACGCGCACCAGGGGCACTGATAATTTCCACCGTCTGACCGTTTTTCAATGCCTTACTCAATGGGTAAGGGTTACGGTCAACACGAGCACCAACACAAGAGTTGCCTACATCGGTATGTACGGCATAGGCAAAGTCGACAGCCGTTGCGCCTAAAGGTAGTTCAACGATACGACCTTTTGGTGTGAAGACGTAAATCTCATCTGGGAAAAGATCGGATTTTACGTTTTCAATGAATTCGAATGAGTTACCCGCGCTTTGTTGTAGCTCTAACAGGCTTTGCATCCAACGCTGAGCTTTCACTTGCGCAGTGGTGCCAGACTTGTCGCCTTTGTCTTTGTAAGACCAGTGTGCCGCGACACCTTTGTCCGCCATTTGATCCATATCTTCAGTACGGATCTGAACTTCAACAGGTACGCCGTGAGGGCCAACCATGGAAGTGTGTAGCGATTGATAGCCGTTCGCCTTTGGTACCGCGATGTAATCTTTCATGCGACCAGGACGTGGCTTATACAAGCTGTGTACTTGGCCTAAAACGCGATAACAAGTATCAGCGGTATCAACAACGACTCGGAACGCATAGATATCCATGATGGTGTGAAAGCGCTGTTCTTTGGTTTTCATCTTGTTATAGATAGAGAACAGGTTTTTCTCACGACCAACGACGCGAGCATTCAAGCCAAAATCTTGCAGACGGCCTTCTATTTCGCTGTGAATGCGTTGGATCATCTCTTTACGATTACCACGTGCGGCTTTAACCACTTCTTTCAGTACGCGGTAGCGGTTGGGATATAGCGCCTCAAAGCCCAACTCTTCGAGTTCGGTTTTGATATTGTGAATACCAAGACGATGAGCGAGGGGCGCGTAAATTTCTAACGTTTCACGAGCAATACGACGCTTTTTATCTGGTCGAAGCGCGCCAAGCGTACGCATGTTGTGCGTGCGGTCAGCCAGTTTGATCAGAATGACGCGGATATCTTGCACCATGGCCAGAACCATCTTACGAAAGTTCTCAGCCTGAGCCTCTTTCCTATCGCGGAATTTGAGTTTGTCCAGTTTAGATACACCATCAACCAATTCTGCGACAGTGTTGCCGAATTTCTCTTCGAGATCTTCTTTAGTTACATCACAGTCTTCAATGACGTCATGCAGCAAAGCAGCTTGGAGGGTTTCGATATCAAGGCGCATTTCGGCCAAGATACGAGCCACTGCGACAGGGTGGATGATGTATGGTTCACCGCTAGAGCGGGTTTGCCCTTCATGGGCATCTCTCGCTACCACATAAGATTGACGCAGAGCCTCAATCTGAGGCTCTGTTAGGTATTCTTGGGCAACGTCTTTGAGGCTATCGAATAGATACAAATTATAGGCCCGGGAGGTTGTTGAATTCTAAAGTCAGAATTAACGGTTGTGAGCGATGCTGCTTACTGCCGCTAGCTCTGCCGCTTCTTGCTCTTGCTGTTCTTGACGTTCACGAGCGTCTAGAACTTCTTTAGTAATTAAACCTTCTTCGATTTCGCGTAGAGCGATAACCGTTGGCTTATCGTTCTCTTCTGGCACTAGTGCATCTTTACCGCCAGTTTGCATTTGACGAGCGCGGCGAGCCGCAATCAGTACTAGGTCGAAACGGTTGCCAACTTTTTCAACAGCGTCTTGAACAGTTACGCGTGCCATGAGGACTCCAAATAGTTAACTAAAATTTTAGAATGACGAGAAAGTATACAACCTAACTACTTTATTTACTAGCAATTAGACAAGCCACCGTTTGTGGACTTTCTCAGGTAGTTTATTGTGTTTTTCGCACTGGGCAAAAAACGGGAAATTCTTTATGTTTTACAGCGTGACTTTTTTGAAGTTACTCTGCTAACAACGCGTCAAGCATACCTTTATATTTAGCAGCTTGCTTTTCTTCCTTCAATCTTTCAGCACGCAAGATAGCTTTAAAATCCATCAAAGCGGTATCAAAATCGTCGTTTACGATCACGTAGTCGTACTCGTTGTAATGAGAGATTTCCGACTTGGCTTCAGCCATACGCTTTGCGATCACTTCATCGCTATCTTGACCACGAGTGTTCAAGCGACGCTCTAACTCACCGTTTGATGGTGGCAGGATGAAGATGCTTTTGGCTTCTGGCATTTGTTCACGGATTTGGCGTGCGCCTTGCCAGTCGATATCTAGAAAAACGTCGATACCTTTATTTAGTGTTTCTTCAATCCATACACGAGATGTGCCGTAATAATTACCAAACACTTCTGCGTATTCTAGGAAGTCACCTTTAGCGATCAGGGCTTCAAACTCATCTTTCGCTACAAAATGGTAGTGGACACCATTTTCTTCACCAGGTCGCATGTTGCGCGTGGTGTGAGACACAGACACTTTCATTGCGTAGGTTGGGTTGCGTTCCAACATCGCTGAGATCAAGCTAGATTTACCTGCGCCGCTAGGTGCAGATACGATATAGAGAGTACCTTTGCCCATTGTACTGTTCCACTTTTGATTGGATTGATTGAGTGCCGAAGGAAAGTTCGACATTCTTATAACGATAGCACTGGCATTGAGAAATCAACCACCAAAGGGGTGGATATTGGTGATAATCCCGCCAGAAAAATGGAGGCGAAGAGTATCATGATCTCTATTTTGTTACCAGTTGATCTTTCTGTCTATGATCGTCTCAGATGAAATAGTTACTTACGCCAGAGTGTTCCTAAACAGCGAAGAAGGAGCGTGATACAGGACTTACCATCCGCGCACTCTGTTATTAAAACCATTTCTACAACCGTTTAGTGTGCTGATTTTAGGTTTAGAGTCCCGATTTGGCTTGCGTGAGTGACTCTGGTTAAAAATAGGGGTTAATAAAGATAAAACGGAAAAAAGGGGAAGCTTTCACTTCCCCAGGCGTGCGACTGACTCACACTTAATCTTCGAATTATCCTTGAGACTCTAGGAAATTTATCCAAGGGCTAACGGTTGACCTGAATTTTGGCGATTGAGCAGCGCCTTTCATCGCCTGCAAGGCCTTTTGTGGCTGCTTAAGCTCGAAATAGGCCATCCCGCGAATGTATTCAAGTTCTGCCTTTTGCTCTTTAGAGGCACTGGATGCCGCGCTTTCTACAAAACGAGTTGCTTCAGAATACTGCTTGTCTTGTATCATTAAGCGAGCAATCTGAATTTGCGTTTTAGCAGAAGGAGCGAGGTTATATGACTTTTTATAAGCGAGAATTGATTTATCTAGCTCTTTAGCTTGCTGCCAGAAGCTGGCTAGGCGGTCATAGTTTTCCTTCGTCTTTTCAATGTTTCCAGCTGCCATTTCCTTTTCAAGAGTTTTGGCTGCTTTATATGGAATACCTTGATAAGCCAAGAAGTTTACAAAGCGCAAATATTCCTTCTCTCCTTCTAGTTTCCCCATTTTGTAAACCATTTCTAGGGTGGCTAGAGAGTTGCGCTCTTGACCTAGCTCCATGTAGACACCAGAAAGTTGCATCCAGTAACGCTTTTTCTGAGGGTACTTTGAAGTCAGAGTTTTGAGTACACTGGCAACGCTTTTCAGCTGGCCTAACTCGTAGTGAGATGCAACGAGAATTAAGTACCAAGACTCACTTGGGCTCTTGCTCATCGCGATGGCTTTTTTGGTTGGCGGGATTGCATTTTTGTAATCTTCCAACTGAACATAAGCGCTCGCTAACGTGATATAAGCATGAGCTTGAGGCTTCTCTTTGGTTGTTTCTGCAACCTTGAACCATTCCTTCATCGTTTTTACAGACAACGTATACTTTTCTTCAGCTAGGTAAAGCTGAGCCAAGCTGTAGCGAACTTGTTGAGCAACCGGAACGGGAAGTGCGTCGAGCTGTAATGCTTCGGCAAAGTATTTTGCTGCTTGCACATAATTGTCTTGTAGCGAATACAAAAAGCCAGTCTGCTGAAGTAAAACTGCTCGGTCGTATTTTTTCGAACTTGTGCTTTCTAAAGCGCTTGCTAGTTTTTCTTTCGCTGCTGAATATTTTTCAGTTGCGATCAACTCTTGCACTTTGTTAACGGTTCGAAATGTCCGATCTGATAACTGAGGAGCTTCTTTTGCCATCGTAGGAGCGGCCATTGCCACTCCTGCGAAGAGAATTAAAGAAGCCACTTTGCTTTTCCATAAACTTTTCATCGTGACTCCTTAATTGGTTGAGAACTCTATTTCTTGCGATAGGCGCGAGCTAACAGGTTTCCCGTCAACCAATTTTGGTTTAAATGTCCATTTAGAGACTGTTTTTCTTGCCGCTCGACCGAGGCCTAAGCGTCGTGGTTGCTCTTTAAGAACTTTGATGTCCTCTACGGCACCACGTGCGTTTACAGTAAACTCTAATAAGACGACCCCTTTTTCTATTCCTGCTTTCGCAGCCTTCCTAGGCATTTGAGGTTGGAATGTCGCTAGAGGTGTTGGACCTCCGCTACCCGCGAGTTGCGCACCTCCACCCTGGCTATAATGTCCAAGCACCGAACCACCTGTAACATTAACGGGTAGGTCAAGCTTTGGCATATCCATTGGGGTCTGCTCCATCACCGGTTTTACTGTCGCTGTCACTTTCATTTCTGGCGGCGGCGGCGGACGCTTAGGCGGTGGTGGCTTTGGAAGTTCGCGTTTTTTCTCCTGTATTTTTTCGTCTGGTTTAATGCGAATAAACTCTACCATACGCAGGTCATCATTCGACACTAACTCGTGGCGCTCTTTGTTTACTAGCTTGTCCATCCCCCAGAACAACCCGAGGGAGACAATGAGCGCCAGTGCAATTGAGGCCAGATACCGCATAAGCTTAATCCTTATTGGTTGCGGCAATGGAGATGCTTTCTACACCTGCCATTTTGATCTGGTCCATAACCTTCACTACTACGCCAGCATTTGCTTCTGTGTCGGCTTGGATAACAACTGCGCCATCAGGGCTTTCTGCACGAAGACGTTCAATATTCGCGCGAACCGCGTCCACTTCGATGCGGCGTTTATCAACCCAAACATCACCCGCCGCACCAACTGCGACCATGATGTTACCTTTTTTCACGGTTTGCGCAGAGCTTGCCGTCGGGCGGTTTACTTCTAGACCAGCTTCTTTTACGAACGATGTTGTTACGATAAAGAAGATCAACATGATGAATACGATGTCGAGCATCGGTGTCATATCGATAGCGGTTTCATCACTGCTATCACTGCTATAGCGTCTTTTCATGACCTATACCTCTAATTCCATTTACTCAGGCAATATGCTTTAGCTTATCTCCCAGCTTTTGCGTTGTGACTTTGGCTAAATGATCAAGACGTGAACTAAAGAACAGTCCTGATAGAGAAGCCACCATCCCGGCTAAAGTTGGGATTGTTGCCTTTGAGATCCCCGAGGCCATTGCTCGAGGGCTTCCTGTTCCTGTTACCGCTAAGATGTCGAATACTTGGATCATGCCAACAACGGTGCCGAGCAAACCCAGTAAGGGACAAAGCGCAATCAATACTTTCACGATTGGCAGGCCCTTTTTATTCTCAATGTCCTGACGAGAAACAATTTCTTGTCGGATCATCTTAGCGTTCCAGCTCTGGTGCTCTGATCGCCCCTGCCATGAGCCAACGGCTTTTTTCATGGCTTTTGGAGCGACGGCAGCAAAATAGAACCAACGTTCTAACAATACTGCCCAAAGCATAAAGCTGAGGATGAAGATGGCGACGAGTACATCGCCACCCATTCCCAAGAAGCGCCTAATTGATTCAAGTTCTCCAACTAACCACCACATAACGCCTCCTTAGCTTTCGGCTTTATGTAGTTTTTCCTGATAGCGAGCGATGAAGCCTGCACTCTGTTCTTCAAGAGTTTGAACCAAACGACGACCTTTACTGTGTACGATGGTGTACAGGAACAGTAGAGGAATTGCGACAACCAGACCAAGCATCGTAGTAACAAGTGCTTCAGAGATACCGCCAGCCATTAGCTTAGGATCACCTGTACCAAATAGTGTGATTGCTTGGAACGTACCGATCATACCCATAACCGTACCCAGTAGACCTAGAAGTGGTGCTACAGAAGCGAACAGTTTGATTGAGCTGATAAAGCGTTCAATGCTCGGTGCGTTACGTAGGATGATTTCGTCCAGTTTCGCTTCAAGATCTTCAAGGTTGTCACCTTTGTGTTCTTGGTAAGCTTGGATAACTTCACCCAGAGGGTTACCAGGAATCACGGTTTCTGATTTCGCTTGCTTACGCATTTTACCGCCAATCACTTGAAGGCGTAGGAAGCAAACTAGAGCAATGATAGCGCCAACTGCACCCATACCAAGGATGACGTAACCTACAATGCCACCTTGATCAATACGTTCTTGAACGGTAGGGCTTTGTACAAGTAGAGACAGAATTACACCACGGGATGGGTCAATGAACAGTGGCTCATAGCTGTTTGACGCTGACTCAAAGCCTGCAACATGACGTGTAATATTGGTGCGAGGCTGTCGAGAGAGTTCTTCGAACTTACCTGTTTGAGGTACATAAGTAACGTACTTACCATCGGCAATCGCGTTAAATTCACCGACAAGAGTAACATCGCGAACCGCTTCTTTACCTTCGCCATAAACAACCGTTGCTTGGGTTGTTGCTGTCTCGCCTGAGGCAACCACTTGTTGAAGAATGGTATGCCAGAATGCTTCTAGCTCTTGTGTTGATGGCAGTTCTTTGCTTTCAGCCAGTTTCGTTAGTAGAGCGTCACGCTCTGGGAACTGAACAGCGTTTTGAGAGGCAGCAAATAAGCCCTTAAACTCGCCCGCATATTGGCGGACCACACCAAACATTTCGCCCAAAGTACCAGAGCGAACACGTAAGGTTTCTGTTAGTTCAGTCAGCTGCTTATCGTTTTCATCAAATGTCGCTTTAAGTTGATCGCCCAGTGCTTGCTGTGAAGCTAGCTCTTCACGAGCCTGTTGCAATAATGCCGCTTGCTTATCTCGGTTGTTCTTGAACTCAGCTTCACGGGCTTTGTTCTCTTTTGACTCAACGATGCTTTCTGATTTTACGTTTTTGAGTAGTTCAGATAGGTTTTTAGGCGTTTCTGCTTGTACGCCTGAAACCATAAATAAGCTCGCTAGTAGACCAGCGGCTAGAGTTTTGAATCCTTTCATCTCTTATTCCTCCCCAGCATATACAGGCAATTTGATTAGCGCTGGTGGCGCTTGCTTCTTCGCGATACGAAGGCCTTGCTGTACCGCTATGCGGTAGCTTTCCGGTAATGTTTCCCATTGACGTGTTTGTTGGTTCCACATACCTGTCTCACCACCGTCTGGAGATTGGAATAAAAGCGCCGTGCGACCAATACGTAGGAAATCGTAAGTCACGGTTTCCCCATTTCTATCTAGGCTAGCTTTGTAAGATTCAATTGAGCGAGAGAAGCCTTCTTCAATTTGGTAGGCTTCCATCACTTTACGGAATTTCTCAGAAGTCGTTACGTCGGCGCGATCCATGAGACGACGCAGTTCTTGGACACGTTTATTACGTTCTTTTTTCTGGAAAGGCAGATCGAGAGTCACAAACTCATCGAGTGCATCGATCATTTTAAGTGTTAGTGGCACTACTTCTGTTGCCGTTTGATCGATCTGAGCTATTTGGTTATTTAATGAGTCCAATTCACCTTGCTGTGATTGAACCATACGATTAATTTGCTCGTTGTAGACTTTCATGCTGTCGATTTGACGTAGTAAGCCTTTGTATTCTGCCAACATGCCTTCAGTACTTTCGGCATAATTGTCGATTTTTTGTTGCGAAGCTTCTGAAGATTGATTTGCTTTTGCTTGTGTGGAAACGACAGCACCAGAGTTGGCCGCTATAGAGCTACTACTGATAGTAAGCAATGCTGCAGCTATGGCACTGAGACCAAATTCCTTGAATTTCATGGTTGCATCCTTGTCAGTGTTTTAGTCAGTCGAAAAGGGCGCGGAAAACCCGCGCCAAATATTTTTTAGAAGTCGTATGATGCCTCGACGTATAGCTGACGTCCGATTGGATCGTCATACCCAGTTGCATAGAATGGAGAGGTATCGCTTAGAGGATCTGCAGGCGGTACTTTGTCAAACATGTTGATAGCACCAAGAGTTACACGACCACTCTCGTTGAATTGGTAAGAAGCCGTTAGGTTCCACGTTGTCATACTAGCGATTTCTGCTTTGTAACCCGCTTTTTTAGCAGAATCACAGTCATCAAAGTAGTAACGGTTTGCGTAGCTTGAACACATACGGTCGCGGTATTTACCAAATAGGTTGATAGCGACATCTTCATATGCCCAGCCAAGATTTAACGTTGCGGTGTATTCAGGCATGAAATCTCTTTCATCCGTTACAGGCTCGCTGTCGTTTTCTTGATATTCAGCAATCAAGATCTTCGTTACAGCAACACGCGTGTTAAATGAACCGAACTCATTAGTGTCGTATGCGTATTTGATCGCTAGGTCAATACCAGAACGCTCTTCATACGACTGGTTCACTGGACCATAGGATACCGACTTGATGGTGCCATCTGGGTTACGAACGACTTCAGTACCTGGGTATTTACCTGGATCGTTAATTACATCTTGGTAAGTTGGTGCAGTTACGACGTCTTCCATCTTGATGTGGTACCAGTCAACGGTTACACCAAGATCATCCACAGGCTCCCACGCTAGGCCCAAGTTAATGTTTGTACTTGTTTCTTCTTTCAGCTCTGAGTTAGGGCCATTAAGCGTATCGAAGTACTGAGTATCACACTCTGGGTACTTGTCTTTATCTTGTGGGCCGCTACCACCAGCGTTGGCACAAAGCACAGGGTCAAAACCAGAACCAAAGCCTCGAGTTTGATCACCAAATAGTCGCTTCAAGTCTGGAGCTCGGAAGCCTAGACCGTAGCTACCACGTAGCAATAGGGTGTCAGTAGGACGGTATGCTAGGGCTACTTTAGGAGTGAATGCGCCGCCAGTTGCCGAGTCGTCGAAGTAGTGGTCGTAACGACCAGCGACAGTCATTTCTAAATCTTCAATGATAGGAATAAGAGCTTCAACACCAAGACCAATCTGATCGCGGTCACCGCCGCCTGATGTTCCACCTAGACCAGAGAAACCACCAGCTGCTGTTGTCGCATCAATCGTCTCATTGTAGTCAGTACGGTTCCATTCACCATAAACAGCAAAGCCAGACATACCTGCAGGAAGTTCAACCAAATCACCAGCCAGTGAGCCGTTAACAGAGTAAAGCTTTGAGTAAGCTTCTTTGCTTGAAGTGCCGCTGTATTTGTCTACAACGTCTTGAGAGATAGGCCCTAGAAGATCGACATCACCATTTTGTACAGCTTGGTCGAGAGTTAGGAAGATTGCTGGGTTGCTTGTTTCAACGCTTTGCTCAGAGTAACCAGCGGATAGGTCCCAATCATACGTATCAGCAAGCAGGCCGTTCAAGCCTAAGGTTAAGCCAAAAGAATCGGCTTCAGTGTTACTTTCGCGTGGTCCAAATTCGACCATACGGCGAGTGTATTCGCCTTCGCCGCGGAAGTGAGTGGCATCAACTTCAACGCTGTAAGGGTTAGGTTCGAATTCAGATTCTGTAGACTTGTAGCCAAAACGGGCTTCTGCCATGGCAGTGACATTGTCGTTAATGTCCATTTCACCACGTAAAAGTAGGTCTACTTGTTTGTTTTCTGGTTTTAATGTTCGGTATGCAGAGCGGTTAACACCACACTTTCCATCCGCTCGTTCAATCGCGGCATCACCAACGACTTCTTTACATGAAGAACCAGCATCAGCTGGTGTTAGAAGTGTTCCGTTGGCGCCTTCAAAGTTTGCACCGTAGCTAGAGTAGCCACTTAGCTGAGAACGGCTAGAACCGTCATCGCCAGCCCAATCATCTCGGTCAGATTGCTTTAGCATTTCGTTGCCCGCAAATTGGCCAACGAAGAGAATACGTTTGTCGTCAAAGTTTTTGCCAGCCACAACGTCTAAACGGCCGTTTTGGTAACCACCATCCGTCGCGTCACCCGCGCGTACTTTTACAGAAACGCCATCAAAGTCTTTCTTTAAAATGAAGTTTACGACACCACCGATTGCGTCGGAGCCGTAGATAGCAGAACCTGAGTCGGTCATTACTTCAACACGCTCAATAGCGGCGACAGGGATTTGGCCGATATCTTGGAAGTTAGATGTACCATCTTGTGCTAGCGGGTATTGAGGAAGACGACGGCCATCAATAAGAATCAATGTGCGTGACGCGCCAAGGCCACGTAAGTTGACTGACTGCGCTGCTGGTGTAAACGAGAAAGAGTCTGTTTGAGCCATTACACCACCTGTGTTTTGGGTCAAACTGTTCAATACGTCTTGCGCGCTGTTAAAGCCTTTAGACTCAATGTCTTTACTATTAATAACAGTAACTGGTGAAGGACCTTCCATATCCGTCGTGGAGATACGCGAACCAGTAACTTTCATCTTTTGAAGTTTTTCAACTTGCTGCTCTTCTGCCAGTGCTGTTGCTGGGGCTGCAATTGCTGCTGTCCCCAAAGCAAGGCTTATCGCAACAGATAAAGCGGTTGTGTTTTTATACATCCTTGTTGCTCCGATTATTATTATTTCCTATGTCTGGCCGCATAGCGGCCAAATGTGACGTTAATATTTCGTTAACGTTCGGCCAATGTATAACCGAGATGAAAAAAGGAAGTCAAACCAGTGGTAAACGGGGATGCTTAAATGTAAAAAAGATGTAAATAACCAGGCTTTATTTAAAAGGCGGAATAAAAAACCGAATAAGGTTTATGAATCGAGATTAAATTTCAATAAAACACCGTATTTTGTGTTTCTTATAAACTTTAATGACTTATCTTGCCTATGGTTTTTTAGTGGGTAATTGAATCTGGAAAAAGATATTTTTCCAGTGAATTGTTCTGAGATGAGTTTTATATCGAATCCATACTTTGTTAGCTCGAACTTATTAGGTGGTATCAAAATATGATACCCATTGCTGTTAAAGGGCTCACTCGTATTTTTAGGTCAAATATAACCTTGGATTATGTGTCTATTTATGTGTGTAGGGTGCATTTTTATGTAGGGTTTTGGCTCTAAACAGCCTAGATTGATATTCTGTATGAATTATTTTTGTGGTTTTTTATAATTTTTTACAAAAACATTTCTGTTTTTCGACATCGAAGGAAGTTTGTCATGTTTTGGTTTCAAACACTTGAAGCTGATGTGGATTCAAGATAAATATGACGCTGAAATTATTGCAGTAGTAGAAAAGTCTAGCTCTTGAGGCGCAGGGAGTGTGCTTCAACAGTTTTAGTTACTACGAGATAAATATGCACCATTTTGGGCGGAAAATATCCTCTTTCACTCCGTTTGAACTGGACAGTAGACAAGGAGCAAGTTGTATATGCTGTCGTACTTTTTACGCCGTTTGGCGTTGGTTATCCCAACGTTTCTCGGGATAACTATTCTCATCTTTGCTATCACTCGTTTCGTGCCTGGCGGACCTGTTGAACGCATGTTGTCACAAATGCAGTCCCAGGGGGACGGCGCCGCATCAATGACGTCTGCGGGTGGTAATACGGCTCTTTCTGACGATCAAATCGCGGAGCTGAATGCGTTTTATGGCCTGGATAAACCAGTAACGGAAGCGTACGTCGAATGGTTAAGTCGTTTGGTAATGCTAGATCTTGGCGAGTCGACGCGTTACTACGAGCCTGTCTCGGACATGATCGCAGAGCGTTTGCCAGTGTCGTTGTTTTATGGCGGCATGACCTTCTTTATTAGTTATTTTATCTCGATTCCTCTTGGTTACTATAAGGCGCTCAAGCACGGTTCTGTCTTTGATTCCGCTTCTTCAGTACTCATTTTCGTAGGCTACGCGCTACCAGGTTATGTGGTGGGTGTATTGCTGATCACGTTATTTAGTTATCACTTGGAATGGTTTCCGATGGGAGGCTTTGTCGGCGATGACTTCGATGATTACGAAACCTTCTTTGAACGCACTAAAGACATTATGTGGCATGCGGTGTTGCCTTTGATCTGTTACCTCATTGGTGATTTTGCCACGCTGACGATGACAATGAAAAATAACCTGATGGAAAACCTTTCCTCAGATTACATCCGCACCGCAATTGCGAAAGGATTACCTTTCAAAAAAGCAGTTCGTAAGCACGCGTTGCGTAACAGCTTAATTCCAATCGCGAGTCACTTTGGTAACTCTTTGTTGTTCTTCATGACCGGTGCCTTCCTGATTGAAGTTATCTTCAATATTGATGGCATTGGCTTATTGGGTTACGAATCAATCATGGAGCGTGATTACCCTGTTGTTATGGGTATTGTCGCCATTAATGCGCTGTTGCTGCTCATTGGTAACATTATTTCAGATATTTGTGTTGCTTTAGTCGACCCACGTGTGAAGTTTGGAGCGTAACATGATTAAAGTTAGTCCATTAACTCAAAAGAAAATTCGTCACTTTAAAGAGATCAAACGAGGCTATTGGTCGTTTGTTGCTCTTTCTATTATGTTGATCCTTTCTCTATTCGCCGAACTTTTGATTAACAGTAAAGCGCTAGTCGTCAAGTACGATGGTAGCTACTATTTTCCTGTTGTCAGTGACGTACGTTTAGGTAGCGAATTCGGCCAAGAGTCATCCAGCGAAGCGGATTATCGCGTACTGCAAAAAGCGTTTGAGGCCGAAGGGGGCGACAACTTTGTTATTTTGCCGCTTGTGCCATGGAACCCATATGAACAAGATTTTAGTGGTGATTTCCCGCCAACAGCACCTAGCGCCGAAAATAAGCATTATTTAGGTACAGATGTGATAGGTCGCGATATTTTGGCGCGACTCGTCTACGGATTCAGAACGGCGATGGGATTTGCGTTGCTTACGATGGCCATTTCCTACGCGATCGGTACTGCAGTCGGTTGTGCTATGGGTTTTTGGGGCGGTAAATTTGACTTGTTTGTACAGCGACTTATCGAAATCTGGTCAATGGTCCCGTTTTTGTACGTCATTATGATTCTTGTTTCAATCGTTCAACCGACGTTTGCTCTCTTTGTCGCTATTAACGTGCTTTTCACTTGGATGGGGATGACATGGTACATGCGGACCATGACCTATAAAGAAGCGGCACGAGAATATGTAATGGCGGCTCGTGCTTTAGGGGCATCGACCGGACGTATCTTGTTTAATCACATCTTGCCAAATACGATGGTGATGATTGTAACCCTAGCGCCTTTCACTATTGCAGCTAACATCACAGCACTGACTGCTCTCGATTACCTAGGATTAGGCTTGATGCCACCAACGCCAAGTTGGGGTGAACTACTGCAACAAGGTAAGTCAAACTTAGATTCGCCATGGATTGTTGCGTCAGTAGTGACTTCTATTGTTCTGGTTCTGGTAATGGTGACCTTTATTGGTGAAGCCATTCGAGCGGCTTTCGACCCGAAAAAATTCACACGCTATGTTTAAGCGAGCATTGTGAGCAAAACATAAAAAGGGAAGTTTTATGAAGAAATTATTTTTAGCGTCCACGCTGAGCGCCCTGAGTTTTGGTGCAATGTCAGCAACGCTTCCGACTGACTTAAACTGGCAAACAAACTGGGATGAGCCTCAATATGGTTCGCCAGAAGCGAAACGTGGAGGGACTTATCGCACCTTTATGTCAAGTTTCCCGCAGACGTTACGTAGTGTTGGCCCAGATGCTAATGCAGGGCTACGTTCTTTTATCTTAGATGAAACACCAGGCTTGGTGGTCCGCCACCCAGATACTTTAGAGTTCATACCTGAGCTTGCTAACGAGTGGGCGTTAGCAGGTGACAACAAAACGGTCTATTTTAAACTCAACCCTGAAGCCAAATGGTCGGACGGCAAACCTGTGACTGCCGACGATTTCGTGTTCATGCTGAAGTTTTATCGTTCCAAAGACATCTTGGAACCTTGGTACAACGATTACTACAACAAAACGATTGCGGATGTTATCAAGTACGACACTCACACGTTTGCTGTTAAGGCGGCGAAAGAGTTCAATCCGGAAGAATTGCTGTTACGAATGGGGGCTCTGCGCCCACGTCCCGCACATTTTTATGCTAACCCTTCAAAAGATGAAAATGGTGACGGTATACATGACAACTTTGTCCGCTACTACAATTTTAAAAGTGAACCAACGACCAGTGCATACTACCTAGATGACATTAAAAAAGGTAAAAGTGTTACCTTCAAGCATGTCGGTGAAGACTGGTGGGGTTACAGCAATAAGTATTATCAACATCGCTATAATGTCGACAAAATCCGCATCACAGTGATTCGCGACAGTGATATCGCGATGAAGCACTTTGAGAAAGGGAAGCTGGACGCATTTGGTCTTGTTTTACCAAGCTTATGGCATGATAAATCGAATACGGAACCTTACCAAAAGGGATACATTCAAAAGTTCTGGGGTTACAACCAATTTCCAGTTGGGGCTGGTGGTGTATGGATGAACACCGCGATGCCTTTGCTGGATGATTTAAACATTCGCAAGGGCATTACTTACGCGATTGACTTTGATGGCATGATAGAGAATGTCATGCGTGGCGACTATTCCCGTAAACCGAACCCGACCGGTTATGGTCATGGTAAATACACCCTACCAGATGCTAAGGCACCGAAGTTTGATCCCGCAAAAGCGGCCGAGGCATTCGAAGCGGCAGGCTTTAACAAAATTGGTCCTGATGGTATTCGTGTCAATGATAAAGGTGAGCGCTTAAGCTTCGAGCTGACCTACGGAACACCTGTTCATACTCCTCGTATTGCCTTTTTGCGTGAGCAAGCCAAGCTAGCAGGGCTGGATATTGAGCTCAAGTTAGTTGATGGCTCATCCATGTTCAAATACGTACGTGAGAAAAAGCACGATTTGGCTTTCTTAGATATGGGTACGTCTGAGATCCCAACGTATTGGGAGTATTTCCATTCAGTTAATGCGAACAAGCCGCAAACTAACTCTTTCACAAACTACAGCACGCCTGAACTGGATGAAAAGATCATCGAGTATCGTTTTGGCATGGATATGGATAAAAAGATCCAGCTAGGTCATGAGATTCAGCGTGACATCATTGATGCTCACGTTATCGTCCCAGGCTACATGGTTCCTTATGTCCGCTATGGTCACTGGCGCTGGTTAAAGTTTCCAGATAAGCCAATGAATCGCATGACAGAGGCGCTGTTCAGTGGTGCAATCATAGGCGATGGCACTTACTGGATTGATAGTGATATCAAAAAAGAAACGAAACAAGCGATGAAGTCAGGCAAAGCTTTTGAACCTGTTGTTGTCGTAGATGACACTTATAAGCTGTAAGGATTGGTTATGGAAAACGATGTAATCCTAAGTGTTAAAGATCTCGAAGTTGAATTTACCACCGATGATGGGCCAGTGAAGGTTCTGCATGGTGTGAACTTTGATGTGAGAGCTGGACGTACACTCGGTCTGGTAGGAGAGTCAGGTAGTGGTAAGAGCGTAACCTCAATGTCGATCATGGGGCTATTACCTAAGCCATATGGCAACATTATCAAAGGTGAAGTGAATTATCGCGGCACCAACCTAGTTGATTTGCCTGCGGAAGAGATGTACGCCATGCGTGGCGATCGCATTTCGATCATCTTCCAAGACCCGATGACGGCGCTCAACCCAGTGCACACCATTGGTCGTCAAATATGTGAAGTGCTTGAGCTCCATCGACCTGAGCTCGACAAAAAGGAGCGGGAGGCGTACTCGGTTGAAATGCTGGCAAAAGTAAAAATTCCAATGCCAGAGAAGCGATTGAATGAGTATCCCCATAACCTATCTGGTGGTATGCGCCAGCGTGTCATGATCGCGATGGCATTGGCCTGTAAGCCGGATATTCTGATTTGTGATGAACCGACTACAGCGTTGGATGTTACGGTTCAGGCGTCTATCCTTGAACTGATGAACGAGCTTCAGGAAGAAACGGGCATGGCGATGATCTTCATCACTCACGATCTCGGGGTTGTGGCAGAAGTGTGTGATGATGTTGCCGTGATGTATGGCGGGCGTATTGTCGAAAAAGCAGAAATTTTTGAGTTGTTTGATAACCCACAGCACCCATATACAGAGCGTTTGATGGGGTTGATGCCGAGCTTAGATAATGAGCCAAAGCAGATGATCGATATCAAGCCTATTGATGCCAGTATGTTTGCCAGTTAACTGAGCAAAGTGAACCAGTCATAAAAGAGGATGTTATGGCAAAAGAAGTATTAAGAATTGAAAATCTTAAGCAGCACTTTGTTTCTGGTAAAGGGCTGTTCAAGAAAGGCTACACCATCAAAGCGGTAGACGGAGTTTCACTGTCTGTTTCTGAAGGTGAAACACTGGGGCTAGTTGGTGAGTCAGGTTGTGGTAAGAGCACCCTTGGTCGCACGATCTTAAAGTTATACGAGCCAACAGAAGGTAAGATTTTCTTTGAAGGTAAAGACATCACTAAACTGTCTGTTAAAGAGATGCGCTCGCTGCGTAAAGACATGCAAATCGTCTTTCAAGACCCAATGGAGTCACTCAATCAGCGTCATACCATCGGTATGATTCTGGAAGAACCGTTTGTTATTCATAAAATTGGCACGCCAACAGAGCGTAAGCAATGGGTAAAAGAGCTTTTAATCAAAGTGGGATTACCAGAAACGGCAGTAAACCGTTATCCACATGAATTTTCAGGCGGACAACGGCAGCGTATCGGTATTGCTCGCGCGATTGCATTGAAGCCTAAACTACTGATTTGTGATGAATCGGTATCTGCGTTAGATGTGTCGGTACAGGCGCAAATCTTGAACCTATTGCTACAGCTGCAACAAGAAATGAACTTGGCGATCATATTTATCTCTCACGATCTCTCTGTGGTGAAACATGTCTCTGACAAAGTTGCCGTGATGTATTTTGGTAAAGTGGTAGAAGCAGGCAGCGCTAAAGAAATTTATGCAAACCCGCAAAACGAATACACAAAAAAACTCCTATCTGCGATTCCAATCACTCACCCTAAATATCGGAAGAAAAAGCGCGTAGCTGAAAAAAAGCAGCAAGTGGCGTAAGTGATGCCACAGGTCCTATAACACAAAAGCGCTCCGCCAAATAAGCGGAGCGTTTTTATAAGCAAATGCCAGGACTTGGAGTCGATTTGCACTGATGTTTATTCTGATTGATTGAAGATCGTTGCATGCTAAACTCAAAACCTATTTTCTTTGTTTGGATAATGGACCATGCCGTCGAATTTACCGAAATCCTTTAGTCGACCTTTCCTGAAAATCTTCCATATTTTGGAGGCGGTGTTATTAGTCTCTATTACCTTGGCGACGTTGTACGCCATGATGCAAGAGTTTGTGCACGTATTTGTAGAGAAGCGTGTCTTACTCACAGATATTCTTTTGATGTTTATCTATCTGGAAGTGCTCGCCATGGTGCAGCAGTTCGTGATGAACGGTAAAATTCCGGTACGCTATCCTATCTACATCGCGATGATGGCGATCGCCCGCTACATCACACTCGGAATGAAAGAACTGGATGCAGTTTTGGTTGTGTGGTTATCTCTGGCTGCGTTTATTTTGGCTGCGGCTACTTTGCTGATCAGAATTGGACACCATTATTGGCCCTACGTTGATAACAGTACCTTGGAAAAAGACGAATAAAAGAAAGCCCCGTATTAGCGGGGCTTTTTTGTTTCAATACTCGATGACTTTTAGATCATTCAATATTCTGGATCTGAATGTTGATTTATTTATTAAAATTCATTTATATCAATAATTTATTTAATTTAAGTCATTATTTTGTATTTTTTAACCACCACATTACCCACCGATTGGTGCTTTATAGATATAACTTTTGAGTGAGTCGTTTTTACTTTGTTTGTTTTTATACATATCTTTGTCTGCTCTCTCTATTAGTTGCTTTGCATCTAAATGTTCAGGCTCTCTTGCCTTATGGTACACGTAAGATCCAACTGAAACAGAAAGGTAGAAATGCTGTCCATCAATATGTATTGGCTCCTGAAGCTTAGTTCTTTTTTGTAAGCAGTTACACCAACTCGTGGTTTTTTGGTGGTCGTAGTTTGGGAGGATGGCAATGAATTCATCTCCTCCAAACCTAGCTATCGTCTGCTTTGGTAGTTGCATTTTTTTCAAGATATTACCTAGTCTTTCAATCATTCTATCTCCGACAACGTGACCAGCAGAGTCGTTAATTTTCTTCAACTGATCTAAATCGATAAATACCAGTGAGAAAGTTCCAATATCATTGTCTTGAATTAGAGACTCTATGTGTGTAATGCCTTGAGCACGAGAAGATAAACCAGTCAAAAAATCAACACTTAAACGCTTCTCTAAGAGTAAAACTCTATTTGTAAGTTTTTGATTTTCAATCTCTAAGTCTGAAATTTTTTTTAGTATGTTTTTAAGTCCAACATTATTAGGGAGGGACATGTTTTGTTCATCAATAAGAGAAATGCTACGGGCATGAGTGTTGCCTTTACTTTTTGACATATCGTTACCTTCAATATCTTGATTGATATTAGGTTACTTTGTTATGCGGCAAGTTATGTCGTAGTAGGTGGTTAAATGAATCTATTGCTGGAAACATTTTGGCTGCGACATGATGTGTCGCATTCAATCGTAGACAGTAGCATTAGTAGTGGAGTTTTATTGTTGATTTTATTAATTTATATTTCACTTATCTATGTAAGTTATCTAAGTGTAAGAAAAATTAATAATCTTTATTGGTAGCCTATTGGTGATCAAAAGTAACTTTTATAGTCGATCATTAAGAGTATTCAGTTATGAGTGCAATGATCTCAGAAGCATGGCTTTTAAAGGTTATCTGTTTTAGTCGTATTGATAGATTGTTTAACTACAAAATAAACAACGTTGAATTAACAGTTGGTAAGGAGTCATTATGGGATTTTTCGATTCATTGGTTAGTGCAGGAAAATCGGCAGTTAAGGCAGTGAATGATGCTGCTTTAACTCAAACCTTAGAACAATGGGAAAAGGTAAATCGAGCTCCAAGTGAGCGCGTCAGAGATTACTATGATAGAAATAATCAGCAAGACAAAAATTCGCCTTTAAAAAGGGCTCTTGCTATTGCTGCATTACAAGACGGTAATCTATTTGCAAAAGATCAGGCAGCAAAAAAAGCCCTGCTTAATCTTAGAGAAAAAATAGCTTTTGAAAATGACCGGAAAGCACAAAGCTTGATTAGAGCTATAGATAATTTAGAGCGATAATATTATTACTTTTCGCTACCCTCTCATGAGCACAAGGTTATGGGAGGGATAACGACATCAACTTAGCCCCCTCCTCCGATGTTTCGATCTCATTCTCCTCTAACGTGCTGACTTTGTAGCTGACGGTCGCTAACTTACCTCTGAGATCAGTATACCGAAGTAAAATTCGTTATTTTTTGAACTTTTTCTGGTTGATATTTGTGCGACACAACTTGTCGCTGGAATCAAATATAATTTGTGTGCATTAAGTCACATGATGGATTAGTTTCACATGTATAGTATCGATGTTCTCATTTATGGAACGAATGTCACGATAGATTTAAACAACGGAATAACTTGGCTTTGTCGAAAAGAAAAAGTACACAAGACTCATTAGTTCTTGTGCTTGAAATACTTAAACGAATCCCTAAGCACAGAAAGATAACGGCTCTAGAAATACGAGAGCAATTAGAAGTAATAGGCATTTCGAGAGATATAAGAACAATACAACGCAATCTAGAGATGTTGAGTGAACACTTTCCCATAGATAGGGATACTCGCTCTAAGCCTTATGGGTACAGTTTTGATAGAAATAGTCACGCACTAGGAGTGAGCTCACTTAATGCTCATGAATCTTTACTCTTGGCTTTAGCAGAGAAGCACCTAAAGTTACTGCTACCAAAAGATGTAATGCAGTCACTAAGACCTCACTTTACAGAGGCTAGGTATAACCTCGAGTTTGACCCTAAAAACCATAAAGATCGTGTGTGGAAAGATAAAATCAAAGTAGTGCGAGAGTCTCAACCTCTTCTAGCGCCAAAAATTGATAACAAAGTTTTGGAAAATATAAGTAAGGCATTGTATGAAGATCGTTTATTGACCGTAACCTATCACAATGCCAATAAGCAAGTTAGAACATCTACAGTTATGCCGCTCGGCCTTGCACAGCAAGGAGTTCGACTTTATCTAGTGTGCCGGTTTGACGGGTTCAACAATGAAAGAAGCTTAGCCGTTCATCGTATAAATGATGCGATAGTTTCGTCATTTAATTTCAAGAGACCGGAGAGCTTTTCGTTGGCTAAATACGATTCTGACGGAAGATTTGGTTTTGGCGAGGGAGAGTTGTGTCGAGTTCAGTTTGATATAGATAAACAGGCTGGATACCACCTTGTTGAGACACCGTTGTCGGAAGACCAGGTCATAGAAGAGTTGGGAAGTACCTATAGAGTGTCAGCCACAGTCATTGATTCATTCTTACTTGATAAGTGGCTTAAGAGCTTTGGAACAGACGTCTGTAACATCTATAAAAAGAAAGGAAATAGCAATGTTTATTCAGCACCTTAATGATGAACAACAAGCCGCATTATATTACTTCTCTAAGGAGTTAATTGCAGCTGATGGATACGTTGATGAACGAGAAACTCTACTTTTGGAGGGAATCACTGCTCAATGTAACAACAGTGCAAATTTAGATAAAACGTTTGATATTAAAAAGCTTTCTGAGATCTTTTCAGAAAAGGCGCAGCAAATGGCGTTTCTAATTGAATTAGTTGGTGTTGCTTACGCGGATCAGGTAATTGCAGAAAGTGAAGACAATTTCATAAAAAGTGTAGCGGAAAGCCTAAATGTGGACTTGTCAATCATTGAAGAGTTAAAGGATTGGGTTCAGCGCCAGATGGCTCTTGTGCTCGAAGCAGAAAAATTTTTGGAGAAATAAACATGCCATTACCATTTATTTTAGCAGGTGCTGCTGTTGCAGCAGCAAGTTATGGAGCTAAAAAAGGCTACGACGGGTATCAAGATAAGTCTGAAGCAAACGATATTATTGAGTCTGCAAAGAGAAAGTACGATGAAGAGAGAACTGTCTTTGACAAACAGAATGAACAGACAAATAAAAGTTTAACCAGCCTCGGTGAGTTTCAACTACAAGTTGGTAACGATTTTAAAGAGTTCAGAACAATTGCAGAAAAGCTTTTAGTTAAATTGAACCAATCCAACTCTAAGGACCTAGAAATTGACTTCCCTCAGCATAAGCTTGATGAGATAGATGGTCTCGCGTTATCTACAACAGCTTACATGAGTAAGGTCGCTGGAGCTGGTGCTGCTGGTGCTGCCGCTGCATATGCTGTATACGGTGGCGTTATGGCTATGGCTGCCGCTTCAACAGGAACACCGATTGCCGCTCTATCTGGCGCTGCTGCATATAACGCAACTATGGCCGCTATTGGCGGAGGTTCCCTTGCTGCTGGTGGCTTTGGTATGGCTGGAGGTGCGATGGTTCTTGGTGGTGTTGTTGCAGCTCCTATTATGGCGATTGCTGGGTGGGCTTTTGCCTCTCATGCGGAGGAAGCATTAAGCGATGCAAGAAAAACTCGAGCAGAAGTTAACGAAGCTGTAGGTAAGATGGAGAAGGGGCGCAAACAACTAGCCAAAACTAAGTTATATGCCGATAGAATTTACAAAGAGATAGAACGCCTGTATTCAGTATTTAAAGAATACTTTGATAGCCTAAAAGCTTTTGAACAATTGCTATCGAACAAAGCTGACATTTCCAAGTTCGAAGATGACGTTATTCGTCTAATTCAAAATGGCTACCAAATTGCCGCTATTCTCACTGATATCATTACAACACCGCTGTTTAAACCTAAAAAAGACGCACAGGGTAATGTGGTATTAAATGATGAAAACATTGTTCAAATTGAAACTGATAGCGATGGAATGCAAGTGATCAATGAGCCTGGAATAAAAGCTACGCTTGCAAAGTCGAGTAATACTCACAAGTAAGTATTGTTCTCGAAGAGATATAAAGGGAGGTTTTTCTCCCTTTTCAATGGAGCTGTATGGTATGTCAGAAACCAATTCACAACATTTTGCGCTAGTCGATGAGCTAAATAAGACGGTTACTAAAAGTCTAGTAACGACGTTCGGTTTGGATTTTTTACTTTTTGAAGACAAAAAAGGTGGCGATGTTGCAACCGTTCACAATGTTCGCCAGCACCAAAAAGGTGATGCTGAAATCTATGTCTCAAAGAGTGTTCAAGCAGAGTATGCGAATAAAGGGGATTACAAACCAGTTAAACATCATGCTGACGGAAGTATCGTAACTGATAGAAAGAACAAACCCAAAAGAGAAGATCGTTACCACTC
Source organism: Vibrio sp. Vb0667 (assembly GCF_033391095.1). Lineage (NCBI taxonomy): Bacteria > Pseudomonadati > Pseudomonadota > Gammaproteobacteria > Vibrionales > Vibrionaceae > Vibrio > Vibrio sp. Vb0667. Next base: position 83,129 of record NZ_JAWPOL010000013.1, read on the forward strand.
TCATCAGAATTATAAGGCGAAGGGAAAGGAAGACAAAAAGCTGCAACATGATGGTAATTTGCCAGACGAATATCGTAACCAGCTTATGTCTCAGGATGAAAAACGCCAACTAGACCACATCATTTCATCGCATGAAGTCCATAATGATGCGGGAAGAGTGCTTGCAGGGCTAGACGGCGTAGAACTTGCTAATCAGAACTCAAATTTTCAATCGACACATTATTACATCAACAACCTCAAGTCAGATCATTCTATGGATGATTTCTTAGGAACCGTTGTACCAAGGACAATTGAGAACAAGCGTAAAAATATAGAAAGAGATAAACTGCGTTTAGCTTCTATGCCCTCGGAAACTAAACAGCAAAAGCATGAAAAACGTAAACTAGCAGATAAAATCACCAAGCAAAGTGAACAGGTTGCTGTTCTTGAGAGTCTTGATGAAGACAAAATGCGTGAGGCGGATAAGAGAGCAAGACAGCAGTACGATAAGCAGATCAATTTCACTTACTATACCAGCAGTAAGTTTTTTAAGAGTACTGCTATGGCGTCTAGTAAAGCTGGTTTCGCTATGGGGGTTAGACAAGCATTAGGGCTTGTTCTTGCTGAAGTTTGGTTTGAAATAAAAGATACAATTCCTCAGCTCTTTAAAGATAAAGAAGAAAACTTCACACTTGATAAGTTCCTAAATAAGCTAAAGGTTACCGCACTAAAAATTTGGGATAGGGTCAAAACTCGATTCAAAGATATTCTGGAAGAGTTTAAAAACGGGGCTTTAGCGGGTGCCCTGTCTAGCTTAAGTTCGACCATAATGAACATCTTTTTCACCACTCAAAAGTTGATTGGAAAACTCCTCCGTGAAACTTGGTCAAGTCTAGTTTCGGCTGCTAAAGTCTTGTTCTTTAATCCGCAGAGACTTAGCCCTGGTGCTTTGGTGCGAGAAGTTACACGTATTTTATCTACTGGTGTTGCGGTTGCAATGGGAGTGATGCTTAACCAACAGTTAGCCTCGCTGATGACATTTCCTCTCGGTATTGAACTAGCCTCGTTTGTTAGCGCGGTGGCTACGGGCATAATGACTATTGGTATCACATACTTTTTAGATCACAGTAAATTAATGCGAAAAGTATGGGATTACCTAGATCAGTTTAAGTCAGTAGAAAAGAGAACCTTGGAATACTTCCAGACGGTAAATGCTGAACTTGATCGATACTTGATTGAGCTTTCCAAAGTTGAGTTTAATCTTTCACCTGATGAACTAGCTGGACTTGTCGACAACTTAGAATCTGTTAGTTGTGAATACGAAAGAAGTATGATGTTGTCGAAAGAAGTAAGTCGAAGAGAGATAGAGTTACCTTTTGAAGACAACAACCTAGATAGTACTAGAGCTTGGTTGATGAGTTTATGAACCAAGTTACCCTAAATCTTTTCCCTTGCTATTCATGCGGTAAATGTTGTGCGAATGTTGATTTATCCGCAGAGACCAAGAACTTGGACCGAGGTGACGGCATTTGCCGTCATCTCAATGTGGAAAATAAACAATGTCGTATCTATGACACGAGACCGGATATTTGTCGAGTAGAACTACAGTATAGAAGGCATTATGCTTCTACTTATACTTGGCAAGCGTTTGTTGATATAAACCTATCAATATGTGAGAGCTTGCCTGATAAATTTGCATAAACATAAGGTGTTCTACAAAACAGCATATCTATGGCAAGTCTCACTTACTTAAGCTTAAGCTGATCATACTTCTCATCGATAAGTTTCTTGATTACATCGCTGATATTGGAGTCATCCTGCTCCACCAACCATGTTAGCCGTGTTTTAGTTCGGTCTGTCATAGAAACACTATAGGGGCGTTTGCCCTTCGTTTTCTCTCGAAACTTTTTTTGATTCCAAGATGCTTTCATTTTTTGGATTACTAATGTTGTCTCAGCTGGTTTCATTAGTAATTGATAATCGAAATAGGCGACTAGCGCTTGGTACTTTTCACTAGTAACTACTGGTTGCCAAGGTAAGATAAACCCATCTAAATTTCTTTTCAGGTACTTTATACAGCTTGTAATTTGATCTTCACTTTTATGGTCAAGCCAATCGATAAACTTTTGGTTTTCGCTGGATTGATTAGTACATTGAGCCCATAGATCGTGAATCAAATTTACCAAATAGAGCTGCCCTCCCAAGTCAACATTACTATGGTGTAATGTTTCAATAACATAGCGAAAACGCGCGTTATGGTCGACGAATTGTCGTAGTTCATCTGTCCGCGTAAAAAACCTCAAAGGCACAGGATGCTCTCTAAATTCGTTGGACGTTGGTCTTGCTTTTCTACCATAAGAACTCGATGCGACTGGTGAAAAGTTATACTTTTCTTTCTGTGCAAAACGTGAGTTTTCATTATTTGAGAAGAAAGCTGCTGAGTCAGGTTCCGAGTGAAACAAAAGGAACGTGATACAGAAACCACAGGCTCTTGGATTGTCCTTTAGGAAACGCAACTCGTCTTCCGAGATTTGATCATTGGCTTCGAACTTTTCACGGACCTCTGCAATTAGTTGTGATTTACCTTCACATTCTTCTAACTCGGATAGGTATCTGTTGAGGTACTTATTTGCTTGTACCAAAGTATTACAAGACTCAATAAAGCTTGTATCAATGGAATGTTGTTTGCGTATTTCTCTTGCAAGGTAAATAGCTTCACGCCACGAGTGAGCCTGTAACATATCAGAATCATTCATTACTACTTCTCTAATTAAAAACATAATCACGTTAGTAATAGATTATCATTTCAATAACAGTTACTCATTAATTTAATGTTGTTTTAGTAATAACTTAATAGTGATTACATAGTAATTTATTGTTGATGGGTTTGGCTTTTGAAGTGTTGTTTGGTATGGCTTTAATCGTGATGACGCTTTGTTTCAGTGATGATTTTCGTTTCGTTCTTGATAACTTGAGAGTGAATTTCATACTTTGTGCGATAGATGGAGTGTTGTCAGAGCTGGTTTGTGACCGAGTAACAAGCCAGGTTTAAGTGACGGTATGGTTAATATATTTAGTCAAAGGAGTTAGTTAGAAGAGCTATACCTACCTCAAGTAGGTTAGGGGCATACGGTAAAAAATCATATGAGAAGAGATTCCTGTAGATAAACAACACAGGAATTAATCTCATGAAGAAACCTACCTACCAAGGATTACCCACATTAGGCTCATCATATGATCTTAACTGCGATTATCTGGAGGTTATCCGCGTACCAATGGATAACGCTGTCGATGAGTACCCGACGGTTTTTGCTGTTCGATTTGATCTTCGCCAACCTAAAGGTGATTTTCTTGATTGCCTTAGCCGTGATGAAATCTTGGGCAATGAGGCTTTAGCCATTCGACGTACAGATTTAGCTACTCGATTTGTTCAGTCGTTCAAGGCCAAACTTAAGGCACATGAACGAAGATGTCACCGCAAAGGGATAAGAGTTTATCCTTGTACCGTTAGGTTCGTGTGGGTTAGGGAGCGTGATAAATCGGAACATGACCACTATCACTTTGTTTTACTCCTAAATGAGGATCGTTTTGGGAGGTTGGGCAGTATTACAAGAGAAGGCTCTCTAGCATGGACTATCACCAGTGCTTGGGCTAGTGCACTTAACTGTGATGTTGAGACTATCCGTCGCCTTGTGCATTTCCCTGACAATGCATGTTATGTCCTTGAGAGAAAAAGCGAGGACTTTATTGAACAGTTTAACGACTTATTCTGTAGACTCAGTTATTTTGCCAAGTATGCTACAAAGCATAATGACGAGGGTAATCGCTGTATAGGTCGAAGTATTCGTTAGGTTCGAACCAAGGTCGTTATCTAGAAAGCAAAAAAGGGGAGAGAATCCCCTTATCCTTTATGACGATGCCTTAAATCCCATACACGCCACTGATTCGCTTGAATGTGCGCATAAGCGTCACCTTTAAGCTGAGTTAATGTGAAGGTGTTGGAGAATATGTCACCACCTAGACAGTAGCTACAGAACTGATGGCAGTTTTCATTTAATAGGGAATAGTCTGTTTGTACACCAAGCATAGCTTCTGCTAGTTGAGCGGTAAACTCACTGCCAGTAGAGTTGCCGTGAGCATTGCAACTCACGTAAATGGAAAGGGCTGTGGTATCTGCTAGGAATTGATGAATTGATACGGCCTCGATAAGACCTTTGCCATTACGATGGATGATACGTCCGTCTCCCACGTAGACACCTGAATGTTCAGCATATCCAAATGCGAGATCGCAATACACAATGCTACCTCTGATTGGGTGATTGGTTTTCCAGAATAAGTTTTGGATTAAACTTTTCGATAAGCTGCCTATTGCGTGATATGGGTTCATGTTATTTGCTCTCAAATGTATTAATTGCGAAACTCAAAAAGGCTGTGAGCCTAATGTTTATAAGGGATTGACGGTCCCGCCCCCTCACTAAATGATCCGGTTTAAAGTTCAAGAGAAACAAAGTCTTTATCGACTTCATCTTGAGTGATACCGATATAGCGAAGCGTGACGCCCTCAGATGTGTGACGAAGCATTTTCATTACACGGCCTATATCTTTTGTGGATTGGTAAAGAAAGTAGCCTCGCGTCTTTCTCATCGAATGAGTACCTAAAGCGATATTTAGCTCTTGGCCTACTTGTTGAAATGCCATGGACACAGCACGTCGCGTGATTGGCTGCGGTGGTTTGTTTTTCAACTGTTGGCATCGGTGGGATTGAAATAAGTAGATGTGGTCGGGATGCTGCTCCCTTAATCTAGCAATGTGCTGCTGAGCTTTGGTATTGAGCTGAATGTTTGCCAGCTTGCCAGTTTTACTTTCACGAATAATAAGTCGGTCACCATGAATGTCTTCAAAGCGAATCGATAATAAATCAGAAATCCTCAGTGCTAGGTTTAATCCGATATGCCATACATCGGCCATTTGCGGATTACAACGAATACTCAATAGATGACCAACCAGGCGTATGGTGTCATCATCTTTGATTGCTTGGACCTCAGCCATAATCTGCTTCCTTTTTTGTCTGTAGAAGGATGTTTTGAGAAGCACAGAGCCGACGATATCAAGAAACCCTTGTGCAATAAGGGATTGAAGCTTCCCGTTTTAACAATATGGGAAGCAGGCATCGGTGCAGCTCTATGCTGATGGTTTTGTTGAATGATTGGTTACGGAGGGGAGTGTTCCGGGGTGGTAAGTGGATTGGCTCTGGTTACTAGCCACACTTAATCTGAATTTGGTTGTAAGCGTCCATTGCCACATAAGCTAGAAAGTTACACTCCCACATTTCATACAGCTCAGTGGTCTCTTGTAGGTGCATGCCCAGCCAGCCGCTAAATCGAGCGAAGGCGACGTTGTTAGCAAAATCAAAAGTCAGGTCGGGAACCAGTTCCGGTGTTTCGTCGCCCACATAAACGCGGTCCATTATTTCACTAATAGCAATTTGGCTGTCTTTAATATCGATGGTGATAGAGACAGGATGAAACCCGCCGTCTTTCGGATGGTAACTGGTGTCCTTAAAACGGATAGTTAGCCGCCCTCGGTAATTAACATCATGAATAGAGCGTTTGATTAAGTCTTTGAGTTGGTGTGAAGGCTTGGCTCGCTTGCATGCGAACATAGCCAGGTTAGCAGCTTGATTCATAGTGACCTCTTTGAGGGAAATGGAGATTAGCGAATGGGGGTAATGTCGATTGAGATTGCAGAGTGTGCGATGAGCGAGTGAGTGATTGCTTTAAGCCAGCTGGCGAGTAAGGTTTGTACTTCCGGCCGTTGTAAGCTGCACTGCTTAATATCAGGGTGATAGAACCAACAACCCGCGAAGTTGAAATACAGCGATAACTCTTTTTGTGGCGAGCCTGTGACGACAACATCAAAGGTGGCGATAAAGCGAAGCTGCCATGGCGAATCACTGGATGTACGTTCTAGTTGAATTTCAATGGGCTGAAATCGTTGGTCAGTTTCTTGAGAGCGAATGTTTAACGCCAAACGCTCAATTGTATTAGGAATGGTCCTGTCCAATAGCAGGGCATCTAGAAAGCAATGCATTGGAGTAACGAGCTCATCATTAAGCCCGGAAATAATAAACTCACTCATATCAATCCCTTTTCAGCAAATGAGACACAGTCTTCACCAACAACGATGTGGTCTAAGACACGGATATCCACGAGCTTTAGAGCGTCGATAAGTCGCTGAGTAATGCGTTTGTCGGCTTGGCTAGGCTCAGCAGTGCCGGAAGGATGGTTGTGGGCAAAAATCACCGCGGCAGCGTTGTGGTTTAGTGCTGTCTTCAATACTTCACGTGGATAAATCGAAGCGGCGTCAATCGTGCCAAAGAACAACTCTTCAAAACTGATCAATTGATGTTGGTTATCAAGAAACATCACGGCAAACACTTCACGCTCATGTGCTCCTAATTTGAGCTTTAAATACTCTTTAACATTGGTTGGATTAGTGAACGTGCCTTCACGTTTGTATTTCGTAGCTAGAGCTTCGGCTGCACGCTCTAGCAGCTCATTGAGTTCTGAAGTCTCAAAGGGGTAGTCATGGTCAGTATTTGGGGTACGCATAAGGGCTCCTTAGACTATCTGTTTGGTTATGCGTACTGATGAAATATATCTGAAAGGGTTTTAAATCAGGCTTGTTAGGAATTGGAGGATAGAAAGCAAACGTGCCCGGAGACGGGTAAAAAATAACTGACTTGCAGTTGTTATGTAGGAATCGCTGTAAAGCAAGTTATTAACAATAAAGCCGAATCAGAGAGTGTATCGGCTTTTTAGTCTCTGGAGAGTATGACAATGAGTATAGAAATTTATGTAGAAGCGGCCATGGTGAGAAAACAAAGAGGTCGTCTTGTTGGTGGTATTGCGTACATAGCACTCGATGCTGATGGATGTATTGATAATGAAGATTGGGATCCTGTTGACTATGTCAAAGACCGGGCTTACCTAGAGCTATCAGCGCTTGCTTTTGGATTAGAGAATGCCAGAGATGGCGATATTATTTATTCAAGCAGCGATTATTGCGTCAAGGGCTTTAATGAGTGGTTAGATGGCTGGAAGCGACGAGATTGGCGTAAAGCAAATAAAGAATCGATAGCTAATGCAGAGCTCTGGCGGCTGGTGGATGAAAGAAGCGCGGAGAAGCGTGTTGAGGTGAGGAAAGTCGCTGCCTGTTCAGCAGGGAAAGATGCCGCTTATAGATACGCTCTCCTGGCGACGAAGCGTCAGTTGTAAAGACAATGAATCACTTGCTGGTACTGCCAGCAAGTGATTCATCTTTGTGTGCTGCTTTGTTCAGGAATTATTAGCTATACCCTCAGAGTAAGCGTGCAGGAAAAGTAAAAAATAACGCAGCGGCCTTTGTTATGAGTTGAACTACATAACAAGGTTTTAAAATGTTGAATTTTCTTAATTTAGAGCAAGTGGAAAACAAAACAACACTATGCAAAAGTACCATCTATAAGCTAATGAAAAATGGTGAGTTTCCAAAAAACTTCACAGTATCAGGTAAACGTAAGGCCTGGAATGAAAAGGCGGTTGAAGATTGGATGATGAGTAAAATGGATGGGTGCAATCAAGAGTTTAAGGATGTATTCTAAACGCAGTACATTTGCAGGCATTCAGGGTATTAAAATGGCTACTACTAAAACTGCAACGTTAACCATACGAGTTGAACCAAATTTAAAAGAAGCGTTGCGTACAGCTGCTCAAGCTGAACATCGCTCTATCGCAAATATGATTGAAGTGATGATTCGCGAGCATTGTGAAAAAAACGGTATAGCTATAGATAACGCCCAAGAATTAGATCAGCGTCAGGAGCTTAAGAAATGATTAAAACGGTTAAACAGGCATGTAGTTTCAACCCTGTAATTCAGGACTACAGGATGAGCCAAGGGATTGAAAACCTGGCGGATCTAATTACTGATGAGGGTGATGGAAGTGAGTTCTTTTCACGAAACTTCGTGACTCACGGTATGGAGCAACTTTTCCGAGAAGGTATGCTTCGTTTGTCTGGCAAATCGGATCAAGCCGTTTTCGAATTAACTCAAGCGATGGGTGGTGGTAAAACCCACATGATGATCGCTCTAGGCCTACTTGCCAAACATGCTCATTTAAGGCCCACTGTATTACCTGAAAGCCTTAGTAGTCGCTTAGATTTCGGCAAAGCTCGAATTGCTGCTTTTAATGGACGAAACAACCCGAGCAACTATATTTGGGGTGATATCTGCACACAACTTGGTGCCGAAGAACAAATTAGAGAGCACTGGGTTAATGGCCCTAAACCAGTTGATCAGCAGAAATGGAAAGACATCATCGGAGACACACCAACTCTGATTATGATTGATGAGCTACCTCCTTATTTGAACGTTGCTAGTACGCAGGTTTTAGGTTCCGGCACGTTAGCTGATATGGTCGTTTATAGCTTAAGTACTTTAATGAGTGCAGCCTTAGAGCTACCAAATTGCTGTATCGTTATGGCTAACCTATCAGGCAGTTATAAGGCACAGACAAAAGCACTTGCAGACTCTATATCTAACCTGCAGCAAGAAACTCGCCGTCAATCAATGACCATTACCCCTGTGCAATTATCGGGTAATGAAATCTATGAGATTTTGAAAAAGCGTCTTATTGATGAAATGCCTAGTCAGCAAGTAATCAACGACATTGCGGAAGAGTACGCACAACAAATCAAAAAAGCGGAAGACGGCGGCTACATTATTGCGTCAAGTATTGAGCAGATAGCCGAGCAAATTCGAGAAACATACCCGTTCCACCCTTCTTTCAAACACCTAGTTGCTCTGTTCAAAGAGAATGAAGGTTTTCGTCAAACGCGAGGTTTGATGCAATTTACTGCTCGACTTCTGAAAAGTGTTGAGCAAAGAAAAACCGATGATGTGTTTCTTATTGGTACTCAGCACCTCGATTTAAATGACGAGCAAGTGAAAGATGAAATCGAGAGAATTTCTCCAAAGCTGGTACCAGCGATAACACGAGATATTGCAGACAAAGGGGATGCAATCGCTGAAATTATCGATGCAGAACAAAGCAATGATGCGGCAGTTCAGTTGATGACTCTTTTATTAGCGTCGTCTCTCTCGCGAGCAGTTGGTGGACGTATCGGTTTATCAGAAAGCGAAATTATTGAGTTTTTAGCAGCTCCAAACCGTAAAGCAGATGAGTTCTTAGAAGCTATCCAGAAACTACGTGAACAAGCCTGGTATCTGCACCGTGAAGACGAACGTTTCTTTATAAAGGAAACAGAAAACTTATCTCGCCAGATAGAAAGAAGCGCCAAAGAAATCCCACAACCTAAAATTGATCAAGCGTTGATCAATCGCTTGAAAGGTATATTGCAACCTAACACTCGCAGTACTTACCAGGATGTTCAAATTTTGCCTCGAATGGATGAGCTTAAGCTCAGTGGCCCTCGCACGCTCATCGTTATAAAGCCTGATGGTAAAGTGCCACCAAGTGAGCTAATGAACTTCTTTGAGTTCCAGCAAGAGAAAAACAACCTTTTAGTACTCACTGGACAAGATAGCATCATGGCGGATGCTGTTGAAGAAAGGTTGCGTGAACTATATGCATTAGAGCTAATTAACAAAAAGCTGAAATCTGGTGACACATTATTCGAAGAAGCTAGAGATCGATTAGAAGAGGCTGAGGGGCGTTTTGCCAAAGCACTGTCTGCATCTTATAACACGATTCTTTTCCCAGGTATTGATGAGTTAGATGGCTCCGAGCGTTTGCTAAAAGTGACGATCGATAATGGATTAAAAATCGGCGAGGGTGAGCAGTCTGCTGAAGTACAAATTGACAAGTTAATGGCAGATCCTCGTGCCAACTATAAATTAGCAGCAGATCTCAAAGAAGACTTTGCCCAGTATTTTGCAATGGCAGAGGCTGAGCTTTGGCCGTCAGGTGCTGGAAATAGACGTACTCCATGGAAAGATGTAGTAAGCAAAGCTAAGTGCAATCCTGCTTGGCCTTGGATGCCTGGTAACAGCGGTATGGATACATTAAAAGCAGAAGCGCTCAAACAAGGTCGCTGGCGACAAGGTGAAGATGGTTACATTGAAAAAGGACCATTCCCTAAAGAAAAGACGAGCGTCAACGTTTCGTTACTAAGTACACATCCAGATACTGGAGAGTCAGTGCTTAGTTTAACGCCAAGAAATGCTGGAGATAGTCCGATAATTCACTACTCAACTAAGTCAGAGGTTTTTGAGACAGACGCGCAAGTTGAAGATAGCGAAAGCTTTAGTACAACTGAAAGTACGCTCTATTTCTTAGTGAGAGATCCAAGTGGAAAGTATGAGACAGGTGCGGCTACTCGTTGGGTCGCGGATCTTAAGATAAGACATCAGGTTGAGGCGTTAGCAGATAAACGAAAAATTACTCTGCAATGTACGCCACATGCTGACATGTTTTACACGTTGGATGGTTCTAACCCTAAAGATGGCTCCGTTTATGACAAGCCGTTCGATATCGGTTCGGATGCAACGTTATTATTAGTGTACGCCAAATCAGGTGAAGCTTCTAAAACAGCGGAATTTTCTATTCCACATGTTGGCGATAAAACTGTAAAAATTGACGACACTAAACCAGCAAGAATCAATAGTGCAAAGCGTGTATCACTCGATACTACCGATAAGGTTTTCTCAGTTATTAATCGATTTAAAGATCAGACTTCAACTCAATTTAAAGGAGTTAGGATCGAAATTGGTGAAGGTGAAAACACCGTTGGTATCCGCTTTGGTGAACGCCAAGTCACAGCGACCATGATCGAAAAAACAGTGAACAGCCTAAGAGAACTACTCAATGAGGCAGATGCAGCGGTTACTGTTAACGTCAGAGATGGTATCGAGTTTGAAAATGGTTTTGAAGCAAAAGAGTTCGCTAAGTTAGCTGGAATTGAGCTTCGCCCTGGTGATGTGGTGCAGGAAGAATAACTCTGTATGTATAAAGTAAACTGTGATGAGGTGAAAAGATGTCAAAGGTAACAGCAAAACAAAATGCGCCTAAGTATTCGACGCTTGGTTTTGGGGTGCCAGCGTCCAGCGATCCTCATCACTTTAAAGTTATCATTCCAAAAGCGAATAGCGGAAAAGTTGAAATTAGTGAGCATCTGGGCATGCAAGCTCAGAGTGAAGAATTATCAGTTATTGATCGCGTTGTGCTAGACCGCCCTAGCTGGAGTGCAATACGTGCAGAGGTGCAGCGAGCGTTCAATGCTCGTTTGAAAAGCTATGATCTAAAGCCAAGCTCTTGGAAAGTGGGTGAGAACGTTGTCGACCGCTTGCTAGGTAAAGAGCTTTGTGTACTTGCTTGGGCGATAGAGGGGATGGATGTTGAAAATATCTCTGTGGCTGTTCGTAACTGGTTAGCGCTTCGTCCTGAAGAGCGCTGGTGGTTATTTGGTATGACAGCAATGAGCACCGGCCATAAGGATGACCGTGATGTAGGTTGGCGTATTGCACTGCGCCACGCTCTTGGTGACATTGTACAGACAGAGTCGTTAGAAAAAGACAGGCAAGTTCGTGAGGTATCACCTGGTTACTCACTGGTTCAAGGCGAGAGTGAGGAAAACCTGAAACCATCTAATGAAAGCTCACAGAAGCCTGCTGAAAGTTTAGCTGAGCTGCCGGCTAGTAATGCAAATCCAGTAGTTCAAGACGAGGAAATGCCATTACCCGTTACTGAGCCTAAAGAAGAGAGCTCATTAGCGGAGGATGTACTATTCCTATTTGAGGCCAAGAAGGCTAAAGCTGGTGGTCACCCAGTTGGTGATATGAGTAAGCCCGAATTTGTTGTTGGAAAAGGCTCGACGGCAAACATAGCCGTGGCGAAATCATTACGACCTGCGATTCGTGAACTACGTAAGAAGCTTTTAGACGAAGGTGTTCTAGTGGAGGACGGAGAGGTTTATTCCTTTACATGTGAGTACACATTTAAAAGCCCAAGTCTGGCGGCTTGTGTGATTGCGGGCAACCCGCGTAGTGGTATGGATGCGTGGCGAGATTTAAAAGGTCGCAGCCTCAAAGAGTTGGGTTACGGCAAAAAAAACTAACTAATTTCGCAACAGGGTGACGAAAATACTTTGTCCCTGAATACACCGACATAAATATAGAGCGATCTCTAAAACATCGCTCTTTTTGGAGATAAAACTAAATGGCACAACTAACGCCTTTAGCATTAAAAGATGCCCCTGCTCTTATCGAAGCAGCTTTTCCCGCACAAAAGGTTTCTTTTGAAGCTCAAAAAGAAAGAAAAGCGAATCTTGGTCAGACATTAACAGGACTGGGGTCATACTGGAAGGGCCGTAAGCCTCTGATTTTGGTACGTTCAGTGGTGCTTGGTAGCCTGTTGCCACAAACAAATGATACTGAGAAAGACTTAGAAATCTTCGAGATGCTGATGGCATTCGATAATGAGAGCCTCGCCAAAAGAGCCTTAATTCAGAACGCAATCAAACCTAAAGATATAGCAGAGAAAGTAAGCCTTCATAATCCGTGGGATTATTTTGCTCACAATGTGAAAGTAGATAATGCGCGCTTTAGTGAAGTTGATTCTTTGATTTTTCCTCTTTCCCCTGATGAGATGGGCTTAAAACTGCGTTGGCGACGCGATATCGAAGAAAAAGATAAAATCAGTTTGTTAGCTCTATACCTCGATACTATTGAGCGCTACGAAGAAAAATCACTGCTATGTAAACGGCCGGAAGAAGTTGATCAAAAGTGGTTGTATGAGCATGTATGGGCAATAGTTAACCAGCATTATAAAGATTATGGCGTAAATGCTCACTCGCATGCGGAGCTTATTGAACAACTTGGTGTTTTGAAGTTTGGACATAGGCCAAAAGTTGCTGATACGTTTAGTGGTGGCGGATCTATTCCTTTCGAAGCTGCCCGCCTTGGGTGTGATGTCAATGCCTCTGATCTCAACCCAATAGCATGTATGCTTTCTTGGGGAGCACTGAAGTTATTGTCTGCTGACGAGCAAGAGCAGAAAAGGTTGAAGGAGAAGTTTGAAGAGGTCTTTTTAGCTATTAATCAAGATATTCTTGAATTAGATATTGAATGCGATGAAGAGGGCAATCGAGCAAAGTCATTTTTATATTGTGTTGAAGTTAAGTGTCCTGAAACAGGCTGGTTAATACCTCTGTCTCCTAGTTGGGTGATCTCGAAAACTCACAATGTTATTGCTAAGTTAACCCCAAATCATGAAGCCAAAAAGTTCAATATCGATATTATTTCAGGTGTCTCTCCACAAGAAATGAAAGAAGCAGAAATTGGCACTGTTAGCAAAGGTTCTATCGTTTATGAGCTTGATGGTAAGACCTATAGAACGCCAATCAAGACGTTGAGAGGTGACTATAAAAAAGACGATGGTACAACTGTTAGCCAGTTGAGACAGTGGGAAAAAAATGATTTTCATCCTCGTAAGGACGATATTTTCCAAGAGCGCCTCTATGCTATTCAATGGTTCTCAAAATCGACCTTGAACACTAATAGACCAGAGGTGTTTTTCAAAACAGTTTCAGAGAGTGATTTTGCTAGAGAAGAAAGAGTTAAGAAGCTAGTAGCGGAATCTATAGATTCTTGGCAGTTACTTGGATTTCTACCAAATATGGAAATCGAAGCTGGTTACAACACTAGTCAGCCTGTGAGAGAGAGGGGATGGAAATATTGGCATCAGTTGTTTAACGCCCGCCAACTATTGACTTTTGCCATTGCAAAAAAACACATTATTGAATCAAATGAGCCTAGTTTGCTGCTGGGTTTCTGCTCTTCGTTAAATAAGAGTACGAAGCTTTCTCGTTGGGACTCTGCCAATCGAGGGCGCGAAGGAGTCAAAGATGTATTCTCTAATCAAGCTCTGAATACTTTATACAACTATGGAGCCCGTGGTCTTCTAGCCCTGAAGAACTTTATGTTTTTTAAGCCGGCTTATGTTGACGTTATTGGAAACAGCAAAGTATTAAATCATCCTGCCGAAGGCGTTACTAACAGTAACGATATTTGGGTGACGGACCCACCTTATGCAGATGCAGTTAACTACCATGAAATTACTGAGTTTTTTATCGCGTGGCTTAGAAAAAACCCACCAGCCCCATTCGATGAATGGACCTGGGACTCTAGGCGAGCCCTTGCTATTAAGGGAGCAGGTGATGACTTCCGTAAAGGTATGGTTAATGCGTACAAAGCCATGGCAAATCATATGCCAGACAACGGTATGCAGTGTGTAATGTTTACCCACCAAGATACTGGCGTATGGTCAGATATGGTTGGTATATTCTGGGCGGCTGGGCTGCAAGTTGTAGGGGCTTGGTATATTGCTACAGAAACAAGCACTGAGCTAAAGAAAGGTGGCTATGTTCAAGGTACTGTGATTTTGATGTTACGTAAACGTCCTGCAGGCGAACATTCCGGCTTTAAGCAGCGTTTGTTACCAGCAGTTCGAGCTGAAGTGAAAAATCAGATCGAAACCATGATGCATCTAAACGATGAAGTGAAAGATAAAATGGGGGAGCCAGTCTTTAATGACTCTGACTTACAGATGGCAGGCTATGCAGCAGCATTAAAAGTGCTTACATCTTATACCCATATTGGTGGCGAAGATGTGACATCATTTGCACTACGTCCTCGAACTAAAGGTGAAGTGACAGTAGTCGATGAGATTGTTCAACAAGCGGCAGAGGCTGCTAACAGTCTTTTAGTACCTGAAGGACTAAGTGCCGATACATGGCAGAAACTAAGCGGTATTCAACGTTTTTACTTAAGAATGATGGATATTGAGACTACTGGTGCAGGAAAACTAGACAACTATCAAAACTTTGCTAAGGCATTCCGTGTTGAAGATTACGCACGCGTAATGGGCAGTATGGCTGCCAATAAAGCTCAATTAAAACGAATTACAGAATTTGCTTCCCGTGATTTAACAGAAACCACAGAGATAGGTCCAACTTGGTTGGGGCAGTTAATTATAGGTTTACAGCAACTATTAGCCGAAGCAGAACCTCAAAGTGTGATTAGTCACCTCCAGGAAGAATTACCAGACTTTATGGAAATTCGACCAGTTTTGATCGATATACTGAAATTCATTGAAAACAAAGCACCGGAGCAAGCAATGCGAGATGTTGCGGAAGTGCTAGGTGCCCGTTTACGCAATATGCGAGCTTTAGGAAACTAAGTGACAAATGATGAGCTACTTATGTAGTAAGGGAAAATGATATATGGCAATCAGACGGTTTTCTTCACGAACTCATCGGCTGGATAGTAGCTTTTTACTTGAACACCTAAAAGGAGCCCGCAGTTACAAACGCATAGCGGGTTACTTTACCAGTTCTTTGTTTGAAGTTGCGCATGAGCTCATTGAGGCTATCCCTGATGTAAAAATCGTCTGTAACGTGGATATTCATCCTGATGACTTGAAAGTGGCTCAGCTTAGAGAAGCTAAGATGATTGGTCGTTGGAATGAGCAAGATATAGAGACAGAAGCTTTGCTTAACCGCGACCGCTATCGAAGGCTTGATAGCTTTCTAGCTAAACACGGACAAGTTATTCGTGTAGCACCTGACAGTGTGTGTGGTTTTTTGCATGGTAAAGCCGGAGTCATCGAGTGTGCGGATGGCCGAAAGTTGGGCTTTATGGGCTCAATGAATGAAACAAGTAGTGGCTGGCAAAGGCACTATGAGATCCTTTGGGAGGACGATTCTCCTGAGGGAGTTGCATGGATAGAAGAAGAGTTTGAATACTTGTGGAACGCCGCTCGTCAGTTGCCCGATGCAGTAATACGTGAGGTCAAGCGCCGTGGATATCGTCGTGAAATCGTATTTGATGAGATTGATGATGAAGATGATGTAGCACCTGCTGCATTGATTGAATCACCGCTCTATCGGCAGGGCTTTTCACTAAGGCCCTGGCAACAAGGCTTTGTTACCGAGTGTATTCGCCATTATCGTAATCATGGAATTGTACGCTTGCTGATTGCTGATGAGGTTGGTCTAGGTAAAACTTTATCAATGGCAACAGCCGCATTGAGCCTTTGCCTTCTTAGTGATAAAGAAAACAAAAAGCGTAAACCCGTCATAATCTTTGCGCCAGCAACACTGTGCGAGCAGTGGCAAACAGAGATGATCGACAAACTAGGTATTCCTTGTGCCAGATGGCATACACAAAAAAAAGCTTGGATAGATTCGGATGAGCGGGTTATCTCACCTTCAGGACAAGAGTTTATCGCCAAGTGCCCTTTGCGTATTGGTATTGTCTCTACTGGGTTGATGATGCAAGAGTCTTTAGAGAAAGAGCATCTTTTAGGTTTGAGGTTTGGACTTACGATTCTTGATGAGGCTCATAAGGCCCGAAGTAGACAAGGGTTTGGAAAGGGAGCGGGTACTCCTAATAACTTACTTACCTTTATGCGTGATGTTGCGGCACGTTCCGACCATGTACTCTTGGGTACGGCGACACCCATTCAAACTCGTTCAGAAGACCTCTGGGACCTTATGGGTATATTGCATCAAGGAGTAGGTAATTTTGTTCTCGGGAATGATTATGCCAAGTGGCATCATCCAAAAGATGTACTGCCTATTTTATCTGGTGAGCAGCGTGTCAGTGAGCCTAGTTTTGCATGGGAGTTGCTACGTTCACCACTACCGATGGTTGATTCCAGCAATGAGAAACATTCGAGAAAGCTGTTTCGCTCAATTCGAGAAGATCTTGATCTATTAAACGACAGAAAGTCAGATATTAAAAATCCACTAACAGATTTATCTGAGGATTCTAGGGACTACCTAGAAGACGAGCTAGATCGTGATATTGCTGGAGCCAGTTTTTTCCAGAGGGAGAATCCATTTGTTCGTCATATAGTGTTACGAAAACGTGTAACATTGGAGGATGCTAACCTACTCCCTCGTATTGGGGTTAATGTTCACCCCGATAGGCAACTAGCTAAAGAAGAGCATAAGTTTGGCAGTCTGTTTACGGGTAAGGCGCTAATTACTAGTGAAGAGTTTCGCCAGGCTTATACAGAAGCCCGACATTTTGGTAAAGCTCTTGCTCAAAACGGCAAAGGCAGTGGTTTTATGAAAAACCTGATGGAGCAACGTATTTGTTCCAGCATTGTTGCCGGGTTAAATACAGCCAAAATGCTGCTAGAGGGGCTAACGGTCCAAGAAGAAAGTGATGAGCAATTTATTGAACTAAAAGCGGAAAGCCCAGAAGAAATAGCAGTTCTTGAACGAATGATCGCAAGGCTAGAAAGAGTTGATGAAGATCCCAAACTACGTGCAGTAGTGCATTACTTGGAATTAGAAGGTTGGCTAAAACATGGGGTTATCATTTTCAGCCAGTACTACGACACAGCAAAATGGGTTGCAGACTCTTTAGCTGAGCGATACCCAAATCAAGCTGTGGGTTTATATGCAGGAGCAGGTAGAAGCCGATTATACCAAAAAGGCGATAGCGTAAATATTGAGCGTGAGACTTTAAAGAAGATGGTCGCGGAGCATCAATTAGAAATCATGGTTGCTACAGACGCAGCCTGTGAAGGCTTGAACCTACAAACGTTAGGCACACTAATAAACGTTGATCTACCTTGGAACCCAACCAAATTGGAGCAAAGAATAGGCCGGATCAAGCGCTTTGGACAAGTTCGAGAGCAAGTTGATATGCTTAATTTGGTTAATGAGCAGACTGTTGATGAAAAGGTGTATGACAAGCTCTCTGAGCGCATGCAGGATCGTTACAACTTGTTTGGTGCATTGCCAGATACGATTAAAGATGAGTGGATAGATGATATTGAAACTCTCGGGGAAGAAATGGACAAATATATCGAAGACAGAAAACAGGCAAATGGATTTGATCTTCGTTATACAAGCACCATGGAACCGTCGGATAAAGATTGGCGAGATTGCTCTAACGTTTTATCCAGAAGAGACTTTAGTGAGTTAATGACTTCTGGTTGGAGTGAGACAAAATGAGTCATAGTGTTACAGTAAGAAGAGATGATAATGACTGTTAAAGTGTCGCACATCACGCATATCGATAACCTTGGCAGCATCTTAGCGCAAGGATGTTTATGGTCTGACTCTAAGCGAATTGAGCTGGGATTAGTCAATCAGAATATTGGCTACAGTCACATTAAACAGCGGCGCCTTGTTCGCCCTGTTAATGTAGCGGCAGGTGGAACCATTGGTCAGTATGTACCTTTTAACTTTTGCCCTCGCTCTGTGATGCTGTTTGTTATCTACAAAGGGCATCCAGACTTCCAAGGTGGACAGGACAGGGTGCTACACTTAATCAGTGACACTGACACTATCCGATTGAGCAATCAACATTGTTTCTTTACTGATATTCATGCTGATTTGGATTACGCAGAACAAATAGATGACTTTGATCGTATTGGTGAACTAGATATTCAACGAATCATTAATGAGAAGTACTGGCAGGACTTTAAAGAAGAAAAGCAAGCGGAGTTTTTAGCCTTTGAATCTGTACAATGGATTACCATCCAGCAAATTGGCGTTAAAACTCAAGCTATCGCAGATGAAGTGAATGCTTTGCTCCAGGTTGCGCAGCATAAGCCAGAGGTCGTTGTTCGACCTGAATGGTATTACTAGAGGTTACTATGATCACTTATCAAACAGGGAATATATTGCATGATCAAGCTGATGCTATTATTAACACCGTCAATACTGTTGGAGTGATGGGTAAAGGTTTGGCATTGCAGTTTAAAAAAGCGTTCCCTGAGAACTTTAAAGTTTATAAGAAAGCCTGTGATGATAAATCTCTAGTAACAGGACAAGTATTATCGGTATCTCTTAACTCAATGAATGCACCGTACTATGTGATTAATTTTCCAACCAAAGCGCACTGGAAGGGGAAATCAAAGCTTGAATTTATTGAGCAAGGCTTGGATAGCTTGAAGGCAGAAGTCAAGCGTTTAGACCTTAAATCGGTAGCTATTCCAGCATTAGGCAGCGGTTTAGGGGGATTACCTTGGCATCAAGTAGATCAATTGATTAATAAGCATTTGGTGGATATGCCTGATGTTGAATGGCGAGTCTATCCACCACAAGCAGCACCGAAAGCCGAAGCTATGATAAATAGGACTAAACGACCAGCTATGACAGCTGGTCGGGCCGCTGTGCTTGGTTTGATCGAGCGCTATGTGTCTACAGGGTTCGGTTATCGTTTATCTTTATTGGAAGTACAGAAGCTTGTCTACTTTCTAACAGCTGTTGGTGAGCCATTAAACAAGGTCGTCTTTCAGAAACACCATTATGGGCCTTATGCTGATGTTCTTCGTCATGTGCTTGATAAAATGGAAGGTCATTTTATATCTGGTTATGCCGACGGTTTAAATAAACCGGAGACACCGATAGAGCTCAGAGAAGATGCCGCCACAGAGGCTCTTGATTATCTTGAGCGGCATATTGATACCAAACTGCGCTTTGATAAAGTGGCTAAATTAATCGAAGGATTTGAATCTCAAAATGGTATGGAGTTGCTTTCTACCGTTCATTGGGTGGCGACCCAAGAATATAATGATAAAGACTTGAGTTCTGATGATGTAGTTCATGGTGTTCAAAGCTGGAATGCAAGAAAAGCAAAGATGAAACCTGCGCACATATTGGCAGCATGGAATAGACTAAAAGAACAAGGTTGGCTTGATAACAAAGCCCCTACTTCATGAATCACACAATTAAACAGAGGACTTATTGTTCTCTGTTTAATTGTATTAGTGTTAAATAAAATTTTTAAGGTATGGCGTACCAACTAAATAAATCTGTGCACTTTAGCTGCGAGCGTAGTTAAAGCCTCTCTCCGCTCTTCAAAATAATCATGTCGGTCATAAATCCCTTCAACACCTTTTAACTTGTGATTCAAGCACCTTTCGGCCACATGGCCGGGGGTGCCTTGTTGTGCCAATAAAGTGCGGCACGTACGGCGTAGATCATGAACAGTAAAGTGAGGCATATCCCCCATAAGATTCGGCGGCTGTTTCTTTTTACCTGGTTCATGCCCGAATAGTTTGGTAATCGCACGATTAAGCGTATCTGGCCCCATATGTGGATTTTTACTGGATCGGCGACTAGGGAATACATACTCAGAGCCTAAGCTTCTCACTTTCAGTTCTTCAAACCATTCTAATACTGGTTTCGCTAAAGGGATAGTAAGAGCAACATTGGTTTTGCTGCGTTCTTTTGGGAGTTCCCAAACTGCTTTTTCTAAATCAAACTCTTCCCATTTGGCTTCACACAGCTCGGATTTACGTACACCTAAGCACACGAGTAAGGCACATGCTAAATAGTTGTCACGGGTAAAGCTCATCGGGTTTTGTTTAGCGGTATTAAAAAACTGCTTGAGCTCTTCGGTAGTTAAGGCTCTATCTCTGCTCTTTTCCACACCGCCAGCATCCCGAACCGTAAATGCAGAAGCAGGATTACCTTGCATGAGGTCGAGCTTCATTCCATGGTTGAACAGTTGTTTACAATAGTTAAGGGCGTCATTCGCGATTGCGGGTTTCCCGGCAGCAGTAATGGCATTAATAGTGGTGCGAATATCACGAGCGTTGACTTGCTCGAGAGGGATATCGCCGATATGAGGGGCAATATCTTTTAAGAAGACACGTTTCGGAATGTTAGGGTGCTTTAAACGTTTTTCTAGGGATGGGTACCAGTCTGAAAACAAGTCGTTAACGGTTTTAATTTTTTCTTGCTCTGCGCGCTTTCGTTGTATGAGCGGATCAAACCCTTCGCGGACTTGTTTCATTTTTTCGGCAGCGAGGAGTCGGGCGTCACGTAAAGAGATATCACTAACTTTACCGAGTGTCATTTCGCGGCGCTTTTTGTTCGATGTGAAACGCAACATCCAACTAGGATAGCCAGAATGGGGAACAACCAAATACAAACCACCACCATCACCATAGCGCTTTGTTTTATCCCCACCAGCTCTAATTAATGCTTCCACTTTCTTAACTGTTAACTGAGACATCCCAACCTAACTCCATATCCATTAAATCGGCGGAATCTTACTTTACCCACCACCCTGCTCTGATGATAGTGTAACATACCCACCACTTTAACCACCGGTTGGTGGTGGTTAAAGATGGTTCTCTATGGACCGGTATGGAATTAACTCATAGTTAAGTTGTTGATATTTATTGCCTTAAATAACAATATGGAAGCGTGTGGAAATCATTCGATGTTTTGGATCTGCTCACGCATCTGTTCAATCAAAACTTTCAATTCAACGCCCGATGCGGTGATGTCGGTGCTGATGGATTTCGACGCTAACGTGTTCGATTCACGGTTGAACTCTTGCATCATGAAGTCCAGACGACGACCCACTGCGCCACCTTTTTTCAGAATGTTTGTGGTTTCTTTTACGTGAGAGTCCAAGCGATCGAGCTCTTCAGCAACATCCGATTTTTGCGCTAGCAAAATCAACTCTTGCTCGATACGAGATGGATCCAGTTCCACTTTAGCGTCTTCGAACTTCGAGAATAGTCGCTCACGTTGCCATTCTAAAATTTCTGGCATGCGGGCACGCACTTTTACGACTTCTGCAGAGATGGCGTCTAAACGCTGTTCAATCAGCGCTTTCATGTTCTCGCCTTCACGAGCGCGCGCTTCAATAAATTCATCCATTGCGCCATCAAACGCTTCTAGTAGCACTTTATTTACCGCATCCATGTCTTGCTCTGGCGTTTCCATTACCCCCGGCCACTGCATGACTTGAAATGGATTGATTCGGCTCAGTTCACCAGTCATGTGCATGACTTGTTCAGCGGCTTTAATTACCTGGCTAGCAAGCGCTTCATTGATGCTAAGCTCACCTTTTGCGGCAGGGTTTGCTTCAAAACGCAGATTACATTCTACTTTGCCTCGCGCTAAGCGCTTACGAAAGCGCTCACGTAAAACGGGCTCTAACCCGCGAAATTGTTCTGGCATGCGGAAGTATGTTTCTAAATAACGCTGGTTCACGCTGCGGATTTCCCATACCGCAGAGCCCCAATCGCCTTTTACTTCTTTGCGTGCATACGCTGTCATACTGTAAATCATCGAATTTTCCTGTCTTCATTTTTTGAAAATTACTTCAAGAGTGTATCATGCTGCGTTGATAGGTGCGCGGGATGTATGGATTGTTTATGTTGTGCCAGCGGCGTAACCTATGAATCCGGAATCGATTCCGTTATAATCTACGCCCAACCAAATCGTCTTCTCCTCATATTTAAGGTAGATGCCCATGCGTCCAAACGATCGCAAGGCGGATCAAGTTCGCCCTATCAAAATTACTCGTAACTACACAGCTTACGCTGAAGGGTCAGTGCTAGTTGAGTTCGGTAACACCAAAGTGTTGTGTAATGCGACCGTCGAAGAATCTGTGCCACGTTGGCTAAAAGGTCAAGGTAAAGGCTGGGTTACAGCTGAATACGGCATGCTACCTCGAGCAACACATTCTCGTACTCGTCGTGAAGCGGCAAGTGGCAAACAAGGCGGCCGTACGATGGAAATTCAGCGTCTTATCGCGCGAAGCCTACGCGCTGTGGTCGATCTAAAAGCCATGGGTGAGTTCATGATCACCGTTGACTGTGACGTTATCCAAGCAGACGGCGGCACTCGCACTGCATCTATCAGCGGCGCAAGTGTTGCAATGGCCGATGCATTCCAACACCTAGTGGATAGCGGCAAGCTAAAAGCGAATCCAATGAAAGGCCACGTAGCGGCAGTTTCTGTCGGCTTACTAGGCGACGAAGTATTGTGTGATCTTGAATACGTTGAAGATTCAGCGGCAGACACAGACATGAACGTGGTAATGACCGAAGAAGGCAAGATGATTGAAATTCAGGGCACCGCAGAAGGTGAACCGTTCAGTCACGAACAGCTGATGGCATTGCTCGAGTCGGCGAAAGTCGGCATTACAGAAATTGTCGCAGCGCAGAAGGCGGCGTTAGCCAATTGATTTAGATAGCTCCCATTATGGGGGCTATTTTTTTATCTCGACAATAGAGAAATGAATGATTGTCGAGAAGAGACACGAGAAACCAAGGACATAGAGAGAAAATAATGAAAGCATACCAGCGTGAATTTATTGAGTTTGCACTTGAGAAAGAAGTTCTTAAGTTTGGTGAGTTTACTTTGAAATCTGGCCGTAAAAGCCCGTACTTCTTTAACGCTGGTCTTTTCAATAC
>NZ_JAWPOL010000140.1:0-1555 GCF_033391095.1 Vibrio sp. Vb0667
TGTTTATCCGCGCAGACGCTCGCTAATACTGGCAAGATATCTTCAGTGAAGGTATTCTTAGGCTTACCTTTTTTATCAATGGTGTAGCTGTAGAAACCGTTGCCATTCTTCTGACCGTATTTGTTGGCTTCGAATAGAGCATCAATCGCGTCACGACCTTGTTTTCCCATTCGCTCAGGGAAACCTTCTGCCATTACCGCTTGTGCGTGGTGCGCAGTATCGATGCCGACTACATCAAGCAAGTACGCCGGGCCCATCGGCCAGCCAAATTTGCGTTCCATGACTTTGTCGACTTTAGTGAAGTCTGCACCGTCACGAAGCAACATGCTGAAACCGCCAAAGTACGGGAATAATACGCGGTTGACGAAGAATCCCGGACAGTCGTTCACGACGATTGGGGATTTACCCATTTTCGCTGCGTAAGCCACTACGCGGTTGATGGTTTCATCAGAAGTTTTCTCACCACGGATGATTTCAACCAAAGGCATGCGATGCACAGGGTTAAAGAAGTGCATACCACAGAAATTTTCTGGGCGTTTAAGTGATTGTGCCAATAGGTTGATTGGAATCGTCGATGTGTTTGATGTAATGACGGTGTCTTCACCAACGTGCGATTCGACTTCGCTCAGTACCGCTGCTTTTACTTTTGGATTTTCGACAACGGCTTCAACAATCACATCTGAATTTTCGATGCCTGCGTAATGTAGGCTTGGGGTAATTGATGCCAAAATTCCCGCCATCTTGAAGCCGTCGATACGACCTTGAGCAAGGCGTTTGTTTAGCAGTTTAGACGCTTCGGTCATGCCTAAATCGAGAGATGGTTGGGCGATGTCTTTCATCAATACTGGCACGCCTTTCAGCGCAGATTGGTAAGCGATGCCACCACCCATGATGCCTGCACCTAATACCGCTGCTCGCTCAGTGTCTTTGCTTGCTGATTTCGCCGCTTTTTTCGCGATGCCTTTGATGTATTGGTCGTTGAGGAACAGACCAACCAGAGCTTTGGCTTCTTCTGATTTCGCGAGTTTAACGAAGTATTTGCGTTCAATGTCGAGTGCTTCGTTGCGCGCAAAGCGTGCGCCTTCTTCAATCGTAATAACTGCAGTCATTGGCGCAGGGTAGTGTGGACCTGCTTTTTGTGCCACTAGGCCTTTTGCCATTGTGAAGCTCATCATCGACTCTAGCTTGCTGAGTGTCAGTGGCGAGGTTTTTTGTTTACGACGTGCTTGCCAATCGATCTTTTCGTTGATAGCTGAAGTCAGTGTTTGCAATGCGGATTCATACAACGCATCAGTTTCAACCACGGCATCCAATAAACCAATCTTCAATGCTTCATCTGCACGACATGCTTTGCCTTGCGTGATGATTTCCATCGCGCTATCTGCACCGATAACACGCGGCAAACGCACACAACCACCAAAGCCTGGCATGATGCCCAGTTTGGTTTCTGGTAGGCCAATGCTGGTGGTTTTGTCACCGATACGCATGTCGGTAGCCAGTACGCATTCACAGCCGCCGCCAAGTGTGTGACCTTTAAGTACTGAGATTGTCGGAA
>NZ_JAWPOL010000141.1:0-1551 GCF_033391095.1 Vibrio sp. Vb0667
TCCAGTTTGAGGCAATTCGCAAACTCATGGGCGGTGACCAACGTGCGCACCTATTGCCGCTGGGTATTGAGCAACTGCCTAAACTGGAAGCGTTTGATACCGTGTTCAGCATGGGTGTTCTCTACCACCGTCGTTCTCCACTTGACCATTTGATTCAACTAAAAGATCAGTTGGTTTCTGGTGGTGAGTTAGTATTGGAAACCTTGGTAATCGAAGGCGATGAAAACGCAGTACTTGTGCCGACCTCACGCTACGCTCAAATGCGCAATGTGTACTTCTTCCCGTCTGCGAAAGCACTAAAAGTGTGGCTAGAACTGGTTGGTTTTGAAGATGTTCATATTGTAGATGAGAACGTGACTTCAGTTGATGAGCAACGCACAACAGATTGGATGACACACAACTCTCTACCAGATTACTTAGATCCAAACGATCCAAGCAAAACAGTGGAAGGCTACCCGGCACCACGCCGCGCTGTGCTGGTAGCACGTAAGCCATAATTAACTGAGATTTCTGACATTGTCTTAACTCTTTCCTGCCATTAAGACATTACCCTCTCTTCTATTCTCATCAAGGGTGCACTTTGCATCCTTGATTATTAGCTTTTCATCACTATTCCTCACTCAATAAGAGATAGAGAAAGATTCTTACTTGTGAGCCTTTATCGATATAAGCTAAACTCTTAAAAAACAAACAACTTAATCCAATCCCAAGGTTTTCAATGTTAATACGATTGACTCCGGTTGTTGCCATCGCCTTATTATCTGGATGCACACTTACCAAAGGCGAACAGTACCACCAAGAAACGTTAGCCGCTATTCAAGCTTCAGAAGCGAATTTCAATAATCGCATAACTAACTTAGAGCTGCAGATCAGTAACCAATCAGATTACATCGACAGCCTTGAAGACCAAGTCGATAAGTTACAAGGTGATCTAAGCACCTTCCGCGAAGAGGCAATGGCAGAGGTTAAAAAACCGAAAGAGCCTATTATTGTCCAAGCGCCTGCCCCTATTGAACCAACGCCGACTCATGACATCGTTTTAGGTTCGATCGAAAAAGTGACCATCGACTCCATCAAACAAACGTTTGATGCTCGCGTCGATACAGGTGCGGCTACATCATCTTTGAATGCAGTTGATATTGAAGAATTCGAAAGAAACGGCAAAAACTGGGTTCGTTTCCATCTTGCTGATGCAACAAAGTCAGAAGAAGAGAAAAATACATGGATCGAAGCGCCTGTTCTTCGTTATGTGAAAATTCGTCAAGTAACAAGTGAAGAACTGGAGCGTCGCGCTGTGGTCGAACTTTGGGTGCGAGTTGGAAAAATTCATGAAAAAGCGCAATTTACGTTGGCGGATCGCTCCCACATGAACCATCCTGTTTTACTAGGTAGAGAATTTATGCGCGACATCGCATTGGTTGATGTGAGCCGTACATACATTCAAACGGACGAAGATAAAAAATAATAAGGTAGATTATGACGTCAAAAATACCGTTTTACCTTTCAATCATCTTGTTGGT
This sequence comes from Vibrio sp. Vb0667, assembly GCF_033391095.1. NCBI lineage: Bacteria > Pseudomonadati > Pseudomonadota > Gammaproteobacteria > Vibrionales > Vibrionaceae > Vibrio > Vibrio sp. Vb0667. The sequence goes on from NZ_JAWPOL010000141.1 coordinate 1,521, forward strand.
GGTTGCGGGCATTGCTTTGAGTGTTTTCAGA
>NZ_JAWPOL010000142.1:0-1551 GCF_033391095.1 Vibrio sp. Vb0667
CTCGACGGACAATAATGAAAAACAGGAAGCAACAGGGACAGCTTCGCTAGTCAATCAATCCATGCAATTTCGTTCAATTATTCGAATCGTCGGGCTTTTGCTCGCGCTTTTTAGTGTCACCATGTTGGCACCCGCACTGGTTGCGCTTCTTTATCGAGACGGCGCTGGTGTACCTTTTGTCACGACTTTTTTTGTGCTGCTTTTTTGTGGAGCGATGTGTTGGTTTCCTAACCGTCGGCATAAACATGAGCTCAAATCACGTGATGGCTTTCTTATTGTTGTTCTTTTCTGGACGGTTTTGGGCAGCGCGGGTTCGCTTCCATTTTTAATCGCAGATAATCCCAACATTTCTGTGACTGACGCTTTTTTTGAATCCTTCTCTGCTTTAACTACGACAGGGGCGACCGTTATTGTCGGACTTGACGAGTTACCTAAAGCGATTTTGTTCTACCGCCAATTTCTACAATGGTTTGGTGGGATGGGGATCATCGTACTTGCGGTCGCTATTTTGCCAGTGTTGGGCATCGGTGGGATGCAGTTGTACCGCGCAGAAATTCCGGGTCCAGTGAAAGATACCAAAATGACCCCGCGCATAGCCGAGACAGCAAAAGCGCTGTGGTACATCTATTTAAGCCTGACAATCGCTTGTGCGGTTGCTTTTTGGCTCGCGGGCATGACGCCGTTTGATGCCATCAGCCACAGCTTCTCTACCATTGCGATTGGTGGCTTCTCAACTCACGATGCCAGCATGGGCTACTTCGACAGTTATGCGATTAACCTGATTACCGTGGTGTTCTTGCTGATCTCTGCTTGTAACTTCACTCTGCACTTTGCGGCATTTGCCTCTGGTGGGGTTCATCCTAAGTATTATTGGAAAGACCCAGAGTTCCGCGCATTCATCTTTATTCAGGTGTTACTGTTTTTGGTTTGCTTCTTACTACTATTGAAGCACCACTCTTACACATCACCTTATGATGCGTTTGACCAAGCATTGTTCCAAACTGTCTCAATCTCGACAACCGCAGGTTTCACCACAACCGGTTTTGCAGATTGGCCATTGTTCTTGCCAGTGCTGTTACTGTTCTCCTCTTTTATAGGAGGATGCGCAGGTTCGACCGGTGGTGGTATGAAAGTGATCCGCATTTTGCTTCTTACCTTACAAGGTGCGCGTGAGCTTAAACGTCTAGTTCACCCAAGAGCGGTGTACACCATCAAAGTCGGAGGTAGTGCACTACCGCAACGTGTGGTCGATGCTGTATGGGGATTCTTCTCAGCATACGCGTTAGTGTTTGTGGTTTGTATGTTGGGTTTGATTGCAACAGGCATGGATGAGTTAAGTGCATTCTCTGCCGTAGCAGCGACACTCAACAACCTTGGCCCTGGATTGGGCGAAGTCGCACTTCACTTTGGTGATGTAAACGACAAAGCGAAATGGGTGCTGATCGTCTCCATGCTATTTGGTCGTCTGGAAATATTTACCTTACTTATTCTACTTACGCCGACGTTTTGGCGTAGCTAAGGGGAAATCGTGGCAAAAGCATTATTTCTATA
>NZ_JAWPOL010000143.1:0-1550 GCF_033391095.1 Vibrio sp. Vb0667
TCAACCAAGATCATGCCGATCAGCACAAAAGTGGAGCAAATGCCAATAACGGTAAAAGCCATACCTAGTGAGTTTAAAGGCAGTTGGTTACCCGCATCGGCATTGCAAATGACTCAGAGCTGGCAAGACGATCAAGGCAATACGCTATCCGCCAATACGGTAAATAACGTGAAACAAGGTTCGTCTATTACTCGTACCATTCAAATCAAAGCTCGCGGTACACAAGCCGAATACTTACCGCGTATTACTATGGATTACCCAAACTCCTTACGCGTTTACCCTGAACAGCCTCAATTCGACACAGCAAGAGATGGCACGGTAATCATGACGGTAAAACAAGTGCTGATCCCAACAGAAGCTGGCGAATTCACGCTGCCAGGCTACACACTGAATTGGTGGGACAGTAAAAGCGATGAAGCAAAGCAGGCAAACTTGTCTGAGCTAAAACTGAATGTGGAACAAAGCGATGCAGGCTTGATTACCTTACCTGAAACCGCGCTTCCTATACCAACCGTTTCAAATGCAGCTCCCGCCCAACAAAATGGCGTCGATAAACTCTGGCAAACGCTCACTTTTGTTTTTGCAGGCTTGTGGATTCTTACTTCCGCAATTGCATTCGTAATTTGGAAAAAGCGTCCTGTTGCTTCCACAGAACCATTGTCAGCATCAGAAAAACCACTTTGCGTTGAAGCGTTGAAGCGCATCATTAACGAAGGCGACGAAGCGTAAATCGAACGCTCAGTAAACGAGTACTTGAGTACCCATCGTGACCGACTAAATCCCGAAGATGTTCAAGCGGTCAAACTCGAACTCGATGCCATGAACAGAGCACGTTTTAGTCCAAATCAACAGCCATGGAGTCACAAAGCCCTGTTGGAGAAAGTGCAAAAACTGGCCAAGGCCAAACGTGACAAATCTAGCCACCAGCTAGAAAAACTATAAATAAGAATGGCAGCGCTCTAAACGCTGCCATTTTTGGTTTCTGATGTTCAGGAAGTACGTAAAAACAAACTCACGCTACAATTTGATCTTTTTGAAGGTCTTTTAACTCATATCGCTTCACGCAATTTCTCCCACTGCTTTTCGCCTGATAGAGCGCCTTGTCGGACAACTGATACAAGTGGTCGAAATTGAAGTCTTTGCCTTTGGTGTTGTAGCTGGAGTACCCCACCGAAACCGTCAGCAGTTCACCTTCAGGGTTATGTTGATGCTTGATGCCTTCATCTTCAATGCATTGACGAATGCATTCCGCTCTCAACCGAACCTCTTCTTGGTTCGAGCCGATCATCAATAACACAAACTCTTCACCCCCAATACGACAAAAGACCTCGTCTTCATCTTTGGTATGGTGTTCAAGAATGTTCCCAATGCGCATCAGTGCAATGTCACCTTCAAGATGACCATAGTGATTGTTAAACAAACCAAAATGGTCAATATCAATCAGAATCAGACCAAATGACATCGCCTCTTCGCAATCCAATGCGCAGTATTTTTGCATCACATGTTCCAGCATACGGCGATTGCCAAGGCGCGTAAGTGGATCGAGTTTA
>NZ_JAWPOL010000144.1:0-1545 GCF_033391095.1 Vibrio sp. Vb0667
ACCTTGGCTGGTGGTGATGCCGTTGACATCTAGGTGGTGTTTCTTATTCGATGGCATTTTTGTTGGTGCCACCGAAGGTAAAGATATGCGGAACAGTATGTTCGTGGCGACTTGCTGTTTCTTCGTAATCTTCTTTTTGTTCTCTGGCTGGCAAAACCATGCACTGTGGTTTGCGATGACCAGCTTTATGGCAATGCGAGGGATTGGTCTTGGAGTAATATTCTTCTATCAATGGCGTAAAGGAACGTTCCTCGCGTAAATAAAAACAGCAGGTCGAAAACCTGCTGTTTTTGCATTTGGATCATGGCAACCCAAATACTCATTTAACCTCATTATCTCAGCATTGTATGGCTACTAGCACAATCGGTTCAGCCCATTCAAGGCCGCTACACGATAGGCTTCGGCCATGGTCGGGTAGTTGAAGGTAGTATTCACGAAATATTCAATCGTATTGGCTTGGCCTTTCTGTTCCATGATGGCTTGACCAATGTGGATGATTTCCGCTGCACGTTCACCAAAGCAGTGAATGCCGAGAATTTCCTTGGTTTCACGATGGAACAAAATTTTCAAACTGCCGACATCTTTGCCTGCAATTTGCGCACGGGCCAGATGTTTGAATGAAGAGCGGCCAACTTCATAAGGCACTTTCGCTGCCGTCAGTTCTTGTTCTGTTTTACCAACAGAGCTGATTTCTGGAATGGTGTAGATGCCTGTTGGAATGTCTTCAATCAGATAGTTTTCAGCCTGACCTTTGGTGATCGCTTGTGCGACAAAGCGTCCTTGGTCGTAGGCTGCGCTCGCAAGACTAGGGTAACCAATCACATCACCCACTGCGTAAATGTGCTCAACCGCCGTTTGGTAGTTGCGGTTCACTTTAAGCTGGCCGCGAGAATCCGATTCTAGACCGACGACATCCAAACTGAGTTTGTCGGTGTTACCGGTTCTGCCGTTCGCATACAGCAAACAATCGGCGCGCATTTTCTTGCCTGACTGCAGGTGAATAATGACGCCATCTTCTGTGCCTTCGATTTTCTCGTAGGTTTCGTCGTTACGAATGACAACGCCGCTGTTCCAGAAGTGGTAAGACAGCGCATCAGACACTTCGTTATCCAAGAACTCCAACAAACGATCCCGGGTATTGATCAGGTCGGTTTTCACACCAAGTCCACGGAAGATAGAGGCGTACTCACAACCGATAACGCCTGCACCATAAATGATGATATGACGAGGGTCGTGTTTCAGGCTCAGGATAGAGTCACTGTCGTAGATTCGTTCATGTAAGAAGTCGACATCGTTTGGTCGGTAAGGACGAGAGCCCGTCGCGATGACAAATTTATCGGCCGAGTAGGTTTCTTCCGTACCGTCATTTTGCATTACCGCGATAGAGTGCGTATCGATAAAACGTGCAGTACCGAACAGCAGCGTGCAGTCATTGCGGTCGTAAAACCCCTGACGAAGGCGAGTCTGTTTATCGATGACCGTTTTCGCATGGCCTAAAATGTCAGAAAATGTTGCATGAAGGCTGGTGTTGTTTCTGCAAAATAG
>NZ_JAWPOL010000145.1:0-1536 GCF_033391095.1 Vibrio sp. Vb0667
AAACAGCGTTGAATATCGTCGTCGACCACACTGGCTGTTAGCGCGATGATCGGCGTTTTTTCGAGTCCTAAGCTTGCTTCATAAGCGCGGATCTGTTTCGTTGCTTCGAAACCATCCATCACCGGCATCATGCAATCCATTAAAATGATGTCGAAGCCACCATCGCGCTGGAACATCTCCACTGCGATCTGGCCATTTTCCGCGACTTCAAATTGATAGCCAGCCTTGCTTAACAGTAAAGAAGCAACTTTTTGATTCACTCGGTTATCTTCCACCAATAAAATCCGTTCACGTCGCATTGGCGCAGCACTTAACGTCTCACCAACGCGTTGTTTAAATTCGGGTTCTTCAAAAGCGGGCAAGCTTGATTGGTTGAGCTTTGTCGATGCAGTTACGGGAAGTCGCAACCCAACGGCTTTATCAAGTTTCTCTTTGAGCAAATCCGCCTTAAACGGTTTTGGTACGTAGTCGTCCATGCCGACGTCAAAACACTTTTGAATATCGTCATCAACAACGCTTGCTGTTAACGCGATGATAGGAATGCGGAACGTTCGATTTTCTTTCTGCTCTATTTGTCGGATTTGTTTAGTTGCCTCAAACCCATCCATCACCGGCATCATGCAGTCCATCAAAATTAGACAGTATTGGGATGTTCTGAACATGTCGACCGCTTCCTCACCATTCGCAGCGACATCAAAACTAAAACCTGCTTTGGTGACATGCAACCCAGCAATTTTTTGGTTCACAGTATTGTCGTCTACAACGAGCACTTTGGGTAATGTTTCAAGTCGGGTTGCAGGCTGAACGACGGAAATAGATTGAGTAAATCGTTCAGCACAGCTTTCAAGCGCTTTGAGTAGACGTTGTCCTAGCAAAGGTTGAGTAATGATCGCTGCGACACGGTGACCGAAATCAAGCTGTTGGCTGTGTAGATGTTTGATTAGGCAAACTTGCACATGTTGATGTTCCAAATTTCGCATCAAATCTGTGTTCTTCACTGCGGCATCTGGTGTCGTTTCAACATAAAGAATGATGATGCGTTCTTTGTCGTTAATCTATGTTGGAAGAGCACTAAGATCATGAACAGATTGATGCACTTGAATTTGATAGAAGCTTAACTCATTGCGCAGTTTTGTTTCTAGGTCACTGTCGTCACAGACGAGCCAGATTTGGTTATTCACGGTATGTCTAGCACGAAAATGGGCTTGAGAAATCGGCGCTGTGAGTTGGAAGTAGAAACGGCTTCCGTGGCCTTTTTCAGATTCAAGTTGTATGCTTCCGCCCATGAGTTCGACAAGTTGCGTACTGATGGCAAGGCCTAAACCTGTACCTCCAAATTGGCGGGTGGTGGAATCGTCCTCCTGAGCGAATGGTGCGAAGATTCGTTTCTGTTGCTGCTCATCGATGCCGATGCCTGAGTCTTGCACGGAAAACTCGATGACGGCTTCCGATTCATTACTTTCAAGCGTGGTAATCGAAAGCTCTACACTGCCTCGTTCCGTAAATTTAACGGCATTGGACATGAAGTTCATGATC
>NZ_JAWPOL010000146.1:0-1535 GCF_033391095.1 Vibrio sp. Vb0667
TATCCGCATCCCACTGTTTTTCGATTACCGTCGCAGAGAGTAACCCCACCAAACGCTCACCTAACGCCGGAAAGGTGTCTAAATCAAATCTTGGGGCTGCAATCAGCAAACGACCTTCTTCGGCAATGTATTCTGTTAGGCCAAATTCCTTCTGCATTTCGGTTCCTTATCCGTGGTGAGTGATGTGTTCTTGAATCAGATCCAAGAATGGATCGGCATATTTTTCTAATTTACGTTGACCTACCCCGCTCACCGCCAGCATTTCGCCATACGACGTTGGCAGAATCTCCGCCATATCAATCAAGGTCGCATCACTAAATACAACGTATGGTGGTAAGCCATCTTCATCAGCAATCGACTTACGCAGCTTGCGTAATTTCGCAAACAGCTTCTTATCGTAGTTTTTGCTGGTCAGTTTGTCCGACTTCGCAGCGCGTGCTGCGGTATCCAAACGAGGAACCGCGAGTTCGAGCGAAACATCCCCGCGCAATAATGGTCGAGCTTCCTCGGTCAATTGCAACGTCGAGTTTCGAGTAATATTTTGAAACAGCAGTCCTTTGTGGATTAACTGGCGGAAGATACTCACCCAGTAATCATGGCTGTGATCGCGGCCAATACCGTATGTAGAGATCTTATCGTGGCCATGTTCACGCACGCGGATATTTTGCATACCACGCAGCACCTCAACCACATACGTCATACCAAAGCTTTGGTTAACGCGATAAACACACGACAACGCTTTTCGCGCTTCTTCTGTCGCATCAAAATGTTTGGGTGGATCGAGGCAGATATCACAGTTACCACAAGGCTTCTCGCGGTACTCACCAAAGTAGTTGAGCAGAACCTGACGACGACAGGTTTGCGCTTCTGCAAAGGCACTCATCGCATTAAGTTTATGGCTTTCTACTTGCTTTTGCGGTCCATCGTCTTTTTCATCCAGCATGCGGCGTAGCCAACTGATGTCTGCGGGGTCGTACAACATCATCGCTTCAGCAGGTAAACCATCTCGCCCTGCTCGTCCCGTTTCTTGGTAGTAGGATTCAATATTGCGCGGAATATCAAAGTGCACCACAAAACGGACGTTCGGCTTGTTGATGCCCATACCAAAGGCAACCGTCGCGACCACGATTTGAATGTCATCACGCTGAAACGCCTCTTGAACGTAAGCACGCTCATCAGCGTCCATCCCTGCATGATAGCCCGCCGCACGGATGTGGTTGTTGCACAACTTCTCCGTCACCATTTCGACTTTCTTACGGCTACCACAGTAAATGATGCCGCAATTGCCCTTTTGGGTGTCGAGATAACGAATGATCTGAGAAATCGGCTTGTGCTTCTCGACCAGGTTGTAGCGGATATTCGGACGGTCAAAACTGCCTAAGTGGACATGAGGTTCATGCAAACGTAAGCGTTCAAGAATGTCGCGACGTGTAGCGTCATCCGCAGTGGCGGTGAGCGCCATAAATGGCACATGCGAAAAATGCTGCTTTAGCTGACCCAGCGCGGCGTATTCAGGACGGAAATCGTGTCCCCAT
>NZ_JAWPOL010000147.1:0-1526 GCF_033391095.1 Vibrio sp. Vb0667
TAGATAGGTAAGAATCGCAGCAAAGATACCAACAAAAAAGATTAAAATGAGAGTGTCAGGCATCTGCCATGATTGCTTTGTTGCAGCCGATTCCGATGGCTGCGCATGTGTGTGAGACATAACTTACTTCACGTCGAATCAAACAAAGCATGAAATATCGATAAAATAGAATAAAAAGTCAATATTAATGCCTGTAGTGAACTATAAATTCATCAAATATTTGATCTGAAGTGTGTTTGATTGATTTGTGTTCATTTATTGGTGAAATGTGTTGTTGGTTTTATATTCAGGAAAATAAATAGGCTCGTACTGCTGACGAGCCTTTTCTCACTCATTAATGCAGACCGTTTAGTCGCCTGATTGCTCGGCAAAAAATGCAGCAACATCGCGGAGATCTTCATCGTTCAGCATACGTAATTGCGCTTTCATCATCTCTGCCAGTGGCCCGGTTCGCAAACCATCCTGATAGGCTTTCATCGAGCCATACAAGTATTTAGGACTTTGACCTGCAAGGTTCGGATAGGCGTCATTACTGCTTAGTCCATTTGTGCCGTGGCAATATACGCAGCTTGGAGCTTTAACTTTGCCTTTCTCAGCATCGCCAAAAGGATTGGCATAAACGGTGGAAGTAAAAATGAGAGACGTTAAAAGGAGGGTTCTTAGCATTATGGATTCTCGATTTAGCGATAATTGACCGTAGAATAAAGCTTCCCCCAAGGGGAAGCTCAATGATCAAAATCAATCTAAAGCAGAGATTTAAGGCTTGATAGGAAGGTTTGAATATCTTCAGCAGAGATGTCTTTGTGTGTGACAAAGCGAATTGGGTTTCCTGGGCTGATGATGATGTTTTGTTGCTTGAGTTGCTCCGCGATGCTTTGGATATCGACTTTAGCATCCAACTTAGCAAACACAATGTTGGTTTGAACGAAGTCAGGATTTACCGAGAAACCCGGTAGTTCAGCTAAACCTTCCGCCAATGCTTTTGCATTGATGTGATCTTGCTTTAACTGCGCGACTTGTTCCGTGATCGCCAGTTTACCTGCTGCCGCTAGAATGCCTGCCTGCCGCATTCCGCCACCGACCATCTTTCTTAAACGGCGAGCTTTCGCGATGTATTCCTTGCTGCCAAGCAGCAGTGAACCAACGGGTGCTGCAAGACCTTTCGATAAACAAATCGTCATGGAATCAAAGTACTGACCAATATCTTTGACGGGAACATCGAGCGCAACAGCTGCGTTAAACACGCGGGCACCGTCGAGATGCAGTTTCAGATTGTGTTTATTAACGAATTCACGAGCTTCCGCTAAGTAAGACAGTGGGATCACTTTACCGTTGATGGTGTTTTCTAAACTTAGCAGACGAGTACGAGCAAAGTGCGCGTCATCAGGTTTAATTGCTGCCTCTAATTTGTCAAATGGCAACGTGCCATCTGGATTGTTTTCTATTGGTTGAGGCTGGATAGAACCCAGTACCGCTGCGCCACCTGCTTCATATTTGTAATTGTGCGCTTGCTCGCCGCATAAATA
>NZ_JAWPOL010000148.1:0-1522 GCF_033391095.1 Vibrio sp. Vb0667
ATAATGTTGGTGTGACCGCCACTGATCGTGACCGAAACAACATCGTCACCAGAAGTGAGCGTTACGCTGCAATAAATGAATTCTTGCGTATCCATGCGCGCTACAGTTACCCGCTCTTCATCTATCAATTGTTGCGCAGCAGCGACATCCTGCTCATTAATCCGAGCCAACACTTCCAGTTCTGCTGTTGGGTCACCGGCTAATGCACCAACTGAGGCGGCAATTTTGAGGCCTATCTTGCCCGTTCCAGGTATGAAAACACCCATCGAGTTTTTAAATAGGTTGTCTGAAACACGCACCTCTATCGCATCAATATCGGATGTGCCTAACTCTTTTCTAGCAACTGCTGCCGCGTACGCAGCAGCAATGGGTTCTGTACATCCTAATGCAGGTTTCACAACTTGCTTAATGATTTGGATATATTGTGTCCATTGCTGGTTCATGCTCTGTTCTCCGTATTACTTTTTATGAGCAATCGCTTCGACTTCAATTAACACGCCAAGAGGCAAATCTTTCACTGCGAAGCAACTGCGTGCCGGACAATCTTGTTGGAAAAACTCTGCGTAGACCTTGTTAAACTCGGCAAAGTCATTAATATTCGATAGGTAACACGTTGTTTTTAAAACAGTATCGACACTGCCACCACCAGCCTCTAAAACGTGCTTCAAGTTAGTAAGAGATTGATGACTTTGTGCACTGATGCCGCCTTCAACTACTTTTCCTGTTGCCTTATCAACGGGTAATTGACCAGATGTAAAAATCAAATCGCCATAGCTAGTGCCATGTGAATAAGGTCCGATAGCAGCAGGCGCGTGTTCAGATGAAATCAATTCTTTCATTTTTAAATCCTCACATAAATTTTATTTTTTATTAAGAAGTTTCTAATTTAACTTCCGTATTAGCGTTATTTTTTCAATTAAATATGAATCAAACAACTAGAACAGATCACAAAATTCGTCAAAAAATCCAATTTATTTGAACTTTTTCGCCAAGATCTCAAATTTATCTGAATTTCCCACAAAAAAATTGGTGATATATGTTTTCTCAATTAAATTTGAGAAAAATTCATACTAACAAGAGAAACAATAAAATGAGCGTGACAGCACCTACACAAACCTTACCTATCGGTAAAGAGCCACCGCACGTAAAAGCAGGCATGGCCCTAGACGAGTGGAAAGCCGCGACCAAGTTTGATAGCACAGACTGGGGATGGGTGATCATGAGTATCGGCATGGCAATCGGTGCCGGTATTGTCTTTTTACCAGTAAAAGTAGGCGTATTGGGCCTTTGGGTATTCTTGGCCTCTGCCGTGATCGGCTACCCAGCGATGTACTTGTTCCAACGCCTTTTCATCAACACTCTCTCAAGTTCACCAAAGTGCCAAGATTACGCTGGCGTTATTTCCGGTTACCTTGGTAACAAATGGGGGGCGTTATTAGGTGTGCTGTACATCATCATGTTGGTGATTTGGGTCTTTGTTTACTCAACAGCCATCAACAATGACTCGGCATCTTTCCTACAT
>NZ_JAWPOL010000149.1:0-1522 GCF_033391095.1 Vibrio sp. Vb0667
AACATTCGAACACTTTTTGTTCTTCTTGATATACTATTCAATCTGTTTAAATGCCTTAGAGAGCGCAATATGACGGAGAAAAGACGCTTTTCACGCATCATCTACCAAGCTCCAGCTCAGTTAGAACAACGTGATTTGAGACTTAACGCTACGATTCAAGATCTTTCCTTACATGGTTTGCTCTTACAAGCCGAAGGCTTAGATACATTGAATCCTGCACTTTTGGTTGATGTCGGTTTCTCGTTCCACCAGTCTGAACAAGAGATTACGTTAACGGCACAAATCGTAGACGTCACTCAAGACCAAATACGGCTCAAGATCACCAACATCGGCATTGAAAGCATTAGCCAATTAAAACGATTTATCGAATTGAATGTAGGCAATAACGAACTTCTGAATCGAGAGTTAGACCATCTTTCCGATTTAGGGGAAAAATAAATCAACGCCTATTTAAGTAACAATAATTATGTCTAAAAAAATCATCATGCAGATCCCCACTAAAAACGGTGATCAGCAATTTTATTTGGGCCGCGGTTCGGTCCTAACCATATTAACTTCGATCATCGCCTTACCTGCCGTTGTCGGCGGGGCTTGGTATTTGAACCAGCAACAGATTCATAATCAGACAACGCTGGCGCAAACCATTACCAAACTAGAAAGCGAGAAAGCAGAAATCACAGCGCTCTATGAAGAGCAATTGGATACCAACCACTCACTCTCTCAAGCTTTGACGGACAAGAACAACCAGATTCAGCTGCTCGGAAAGCGCGTATTTGATGTGGAATCGGTACTCGGCCTTGCTGATGAAGAGCTGTCTATCGATGAGAACAACCTCGCCTTAGAAGAGCGAATTGATGCGGCAGCTATAGATTCTGCGGTTCGTGCGACCATGTTCCGTTTGATTCCGAATGACAGCCCAGTGACGTATCAACGAATCTCTTCTTCTTACGGCAGTCGGATCAATCCTATCTCAGGCAGAAGACACGTGCATACTGGTATCGATTTGACCTGTAAGCGCGGTGAAGAAATTCTCGCACCTGCAGACGGTGTGGTTGAAACCGTACGTCCAGGAAACAAAGGTTATGGTAACTACCTCACCCTTCGTCACTCTTTTGGTTTCTCTAGCTCTTTCGCTCACTTGAACAAGTTCAATGTCAAAAGCGGCCAGTTTGTTAGTAAAGGTGATGTCATTGCGCAATGTGGTAACTCAGGAAATTCAACCGGCCCACATTTGCACTATGAAGTGAGATTTCTTGGTCGCACACTTAACCCTCAATCACTAATGGAGTGGACGCCAGAAAACTTCAACTACGTGTTTGAGAAAGAGAAGATGGTGAAATGGGGTCCATTAGTTCAGTTGATTGATAATGTAGTGCGTCTACAAATCAACTTAACTAACTCACCCTACCGCGACACAACGATTAATACTGTTTCTAGTGAAGACAACAACGAAACGATTATTAACTGATGTCATTCGCTTGAAATAGAAAGATCAGCCTAGAGCTGCTCTTTTCTTTTAAGA